>WFRY01000218.1 GCA_015486315.1 Desulfobulbaceae bacterium | reverse complement strand
AGGAGGACACCATGACTGCTCAGACAACCACAAAAACAACGGCAAAAGTAAATGTTGGACAGGAAACCGGACAGTATGCAGTTAAGGCAATCGGCGTTCTCTCCGCTCTGATCGGTATCTGGGGAACAGCCTGCCTCATCGGCGGCCTGGCAAACAGCGGCGTAACCGGTCTTGCAAAGGGATTTGTTACCGCCCTGACCGGAATGTAACGATCATAAGTTGAGAATAACAAATAAATAACATATACACGGAGAACGATCATGGCAGAACAGAATAACAAAACAGCCGGCAGGGTAGTACTTGGTTTTGGCGCACTTATCGGATTATGGGCAACAGCATCACTGGTCGGTGGTTTACACTCGGCAGGATCAATAACAGAACTGGCCCGGCAGTACATGGTCGCAACCGGCATGGTGACCCCGCTGCATACCCTGGTGGATTACTACACCCACATCAAGGGAATTGAGTACCTGATCTGTGTTGCCTTCTTTGTCGCCTTCCCCGCCTTTTACGTCTACGTGAATAAGGAGAAGAAAGGGGCTCAGGTAAAAGTCTGAACCAAACCTCACAAAACAGTTTTCCTCCTCTCAAACCCGGCTTCGGCCGGGTTTTTCTATTTCATCCCCTTAAGTAAATACTTTATCATTTGTAAGTGCTTACAAAATATCTCCGGAAAATAGATCATACGGTTATTTGTCGCAGGTAAAGAACAACTATTTTGATAACCGATCACCTGTCCTCTCAACTATCTCCTCTACAATCCGCTCCACCCCAATACCAGTACAGTCTATCCGCAGGTCCGCATATTGGCGATAAAGCTCAAAACGCTGTTGGTAAAGTTCGGCAAAACTGCCGCCACCCGGATTAACAAGTCCCCGGGAGCTCAGATTCCCGACCCTCGCCTCCAGGACGGACAGACTGACATCAAGCCAGACTATCAGCCCCATATCATGCAGGTGCTCCATGCCTGCCCGGCAATAGACGGCACTGCCCCCGGTTGCAATAACGTGTGCCTTCACATTGAGTGCAAGCAGAGTCTGTTCTTCAAGGGCTCGAAACCTATCCAGGCCAAGACTGTCAAGAAGCTGCTGCAGTGAGGTTGAACGGGCGTCAACGATAAGGTCATCCGTATCTACAAAGCGATATTTCAGACGCTCTGCCAGCAGTGGTCCAACAGTGGATTTACCGGCACCGGCCATACCGATGAGGACAATATTAAAAAAATGGCTATTTTCAGGCAAAATCATGCAATTATCACTTGCTGTTCAGGTAGAAATACACTAAGAATTTATAGGATGTAAAGAGACAGGAAAATCATACTGCCAAAATCACATACAGGCACGTTTAAAGTAACAACGCTGCCGGGCAGGCCATCTTCACAGAGGGACGATCAATGAATACAAATGTCCTGCGGGCGCCGCTCATTAAATCGGCAATCGTACTCGTTATTTTTTCCCTGCTGGTCTACTTTACCAGCACTTCGGAGGGAAGCGTCTGGATCGCCATCGGCAGCCTCGTGGTTGCCGGCTTCAGAACCATCCAATGGGCCGTAGCCCTGTCCATCGGCCTGATTGTCTGCATAGCAGTCATGATCGGTATCTTCCTGGGAGCGGCAGCACTGTTCAATCCGGCATCTGCTTCCCGTATGTACGAGGCATTACTGCAGACACTTTCTGCCTGGGGCACCCCTGTTGCCGGTCTCTTTGCGGCAAAACCAAAGGAAGAACTTACTACGGTCCTTGACGGATTCGGCAGTGAACTGAAAAAAGATTTCAGCGCTGATATCCAGACCACCCGAAGCGACCTGAAAAATACCCGGACCGAGCTGGAAACAAAACTGGGCTCTATTTCATCTCGACTGGCAAATCTTGAGCAGACGACAGGTGGTCTTGCCGCAGTTGATCAACTTGAAACAGTGGCCGGCCAGGTCAAGGAAACTGCTGAGACCACAGCTGAAATAAAGACTGCACTGGATTCATTGAAGAGCAGTATTGAAAAGACGGCAAAACAGGTGCAGGAGATATCTGCTGAAGCCATCCTGGGTGATCTGCCCGCACGTTTAGAGGCGCTGGAGCAAAAGAAAATCCCCGAACCGCCTCCTGCTGTTGATGTCACTCCCATGCAAAAGGATATCGCAGCTGTTCAGGCGGAACTTGCC
Organism: Desulfobulbaceae bacterium; assembly: GCA_015486315.1. Lineage (GTDB taxonomy): Bacteria > Desulfobacterota > Desulfobulbia > Desulfobulbales > Desulfobulbaceae > Desulfobulbus_C. The sequence continues at coordinate 23,496 of WFRY01000218.1, read as the reverse complement.
ACCCTGAAAAAACAACAGGCTGAAAAAACCGTTGCCGACCCGGTAAAAGTTGCTAAGCCGGCTGCCAAACCAGTTGCCAAAAAGGCTGCCAAAAAAGCACCTGCCAAGACGGAAAAGGATGAGGAGCACCGTATCTTCAGTTATTTTGACAACGACGACGACAAGAAAAAAGTTGCTGAGCTGGTCGCCTCAACCCTGAAAAAGGATATGAGCTACAAGCAGGTAATGGATTTTGTCGCCAAAAAGCTTGGCGGGAAAAAAGGAGAAATGATTACATCCCATCCTTCACTGAGCAAAGACTATATCCGAATGTGCCGTAAGAAAGCCTGATCCGTCCCGTCCGCATTAAAGCAGCATAAAAAAAGCCCCTGATTGCAGTCAGGGGCTTTTTTTATGCTCTCAGCAGACAGAACATTGAAGAAAATTACAGCGTACCGAAAACGCCGACTGGAAAGACTAACGAGGCATAAGTTCCTTAAAATAATCAATGGATGGATATTTTTCTGAATAACGGACAGCCTGCATGCTGCTTGAACGGGCGACATAGATCAAATACCGAATGCCGTACTCCTCTGCAGAGTGCAGGACCTTTTCCGTATCATCTGCAAGCAGGGTGCTCTTCGGGTTATAATCCAGCATCTCTGCAAGCCTGCGCCAGAACTCCGGATCTTCTTTGGCAAGGCCGACCTCTTCAGCACAGATTACCCGGTCAAACCAGGGACCGATAGAGGTTTGTTCGAGTTTAATGGACAGGGTACGGGAATGGGCATTGGTGATCAGGTAGAGTTTTTTACGGGCGGAAAGACAGAATTCCAAAAATTCAACCACGTATGGATGAACACCGATCATGTGGTTAACCCGCATTTTCAGTTCCGGGATATCCAGGCCCAGCTCATGGGACCAGTATTCAAGGTCGGTCCACTCCAGGGTGCTTTCAACTTCACGGTAGCGGGCAAGCAGCTGCTCCTTGGCCTCTTCTATGGAAATATCATGCAGCAGGCTGTAATGCTCCGGAACATACACCTCCCAGAAATAGTCATCAAAATGCTTATCCAGCAGGGTACCATCCATATCCAGCAGGACGGTTTCAATCTCGTCCCAGGAAAAATTCGGGAATATCTTTGCCACTATTGTTTCTTTGTTCCGCATGATCTTCTACCTGTTCGCGAGCGGATGCAGCCCATCCACTGTCAATATTTCGCAACTGCCGGACTCAGCAGCCTATTCTGTTGTCAGAAACTCTAACACAGTATCTATCCGCTTGAAAAGATTTTCTTTTTCATCAATCGCAACAATGAGCCGCTGGTCCGGGGTTAAACGGATGGGATTTGCGGCAGCTCCGGTATAGCCCTTTTTCTTTTTGGGGGCATGGCGGGCTATCAGATCAAGTATTACAACAGGATCTACAGGTGAAGTGTCGACAAAGGAGAAGACAAGATTTGCCGGACCCTGTTCAAGTTTGCTGATCCCCAGCTTACGCAGCGGATACTTGAGCCCGATCATGGTAAACAGGGTTTCCGCTTCGGGAGGCAGGGGACCGAACCGGTCAATCAGTTCATCACGCAGATCGGCTAACTGCGCCGGATCCTGGTTACCTGCAGTTGAAATTCGACGGTACAACTGGTAGCGCTGGGCCGTATCACGGACATAGTCATCCGGCAGAAAGGCGCCAACCCGCAGTTTGACTTCCGGATCAAGTTCAGCTGTAAGCGGTTCACCACCTGCAGCCTTTTTCTTCAGTTCCGCCACAGTTGACTGGAGCAGCTCGAGGTAGAGATCATAGCCGACCGCTGCAATATGACCGGACTGGGAAACGCCGAGAAGATTTCCTCCTCCCCGTATCTGCAGGTCATTCATGGCAAGTTTAAATCCGCCCCCCAGCTCCGAGCAGTCCATAAGTGCCCGCAGCCGCAACCCGGCATCCTTGCTCAACCGGTCCAGCGACGGTACCAGCAGGTAGGCGTAGGACTGACGGGAAGAGCGCCCCACCCGACCGCGCAGCTGGTAGATATCGGCAAGCCCTAAATGATCGGCCCGGTTAATAATAATAGTATTGGCATTGGGAATATCCAGCCCTGACTCGATTATGGTGGTACATACCAGAACATCGACCTCATGGTTGATAAAACTTACCATGATATCTTCCAGATTCTTGCCCGGCATCTGGCCATGCCCTATGGCAATGCGGGCATGGGGCACAAGTTTCTCAATATTTTCCGCCACCCTGTGAATAGATTTTACCCGGTTATGGACAAAAAAGATCTGCCCACCCCGGGCCAGTTCCTGGATAACCGCCTCGCGGATTACCAGGTCTTCGTGGCGGGCCAGGAACGTTTTGACCGAACGTCTGCGCCGGGGCGGGGTCGAGATAACCGACAGATCCCGAATACCGAGCAGAGACATCTGCAGAGTTCGCGGTATGGGGGTCGCGGTCAAGGTGAGAACATCAACCGATGCCCGCAGTTTTTTGATCTTTTCCTTATGGGTTACCCCGAAACGATGTTCTTCGTCAACGATCAGCAGGCCCAGTTTATGGAGTACAATATCCTTTGACAGCAGCCGGTGCGTCCCCACCACCAGATCAATACTGCCCTCAGCCAGCTCACGGACAATCTTTTTCTGCCCGCTCGTACTGCGAAAGCGGTTCAAACAGGCAACTTCCACGGCAAATTCAGAAAATCGTTCCCGGAAGGTAGCCGCATGCTGCTCGGCCAGCACAGTGGTTGGCACCAGGATCACAACCTGATAGCCATCCTCAATGACCTTGAAAGCCGCTCGCATGGCAACTTCCGTCTTGCCATAGCCAACATCGCCGCAGATAAGCCGGTCCATGGGCTGGTCCGAGGTCAAATCTCCGATAACATCTTCAATGGCCCGGGCCTGTCCCTCGGTTTCATCATAGGGAAAGGACTCCTCCATCTCCAGGTACAGGGTGCCGGGCGGTTTGAAACGATGTCCTTTCCGCAGCTCACGCCTGGCATAGATATCAAGAAGTTCCTGGGCAACCTGCCAGACAGCTTCGGTAACCTTTCTCTTGGTGCTCTGCCAATGGTCGGATCCAAGACGGTCAAGGCGCGGCTGTTGTTCAGTCAGCCCCTGGTAACGACTGACCCAGTGCAGGCGATCCACAGGGATATAGAGTTTATCATCGTCCCGGAAAGCAAGCTGCATGAAGTCACTCCGCTGACCGGCAAACTCCATGTTCACCAGCCCCTGGAAGGCGGCCAGACCATGATCCCGATGAACGACAACATCACCGATTGCCAGCTCCTCCACTGCAACCGGTTCGCCACCGGGCCGACGTCCTTTTCTCCGACCGGTGGAGCCAAGCTTTTTCTCTCCAAACAGCTCGGCCGCGGACAGGATATGGATCTTTTCTTCCGGCAGATCAAATCCTTTTGACAGGGGATGATCAACCAGGAGCATCTCTTGTGGACGTGCGCTCAAGTCTAGAGGAGCAGCACCCCTCGCTGTCCGAACCTGGTAACGGGCCAGCATGTCCTCAAAATGACCTGCCTGACGAGCCGACCTGCAGGCAAGGATAATGGTGTCGCCTGCCTGTTGCCAGTCCAGCAGACGATCCGCAAGCGGGGCCAGAACCCCCCGCTTCCTGCGCTCCAGATCTATTTCCTGCTTGAGCAGTGCATGTTCACCGATGTGGAGCATAACAGGAGGCTGCGGGGCATCAGGGTCGGGCAGGGTGCAGAGATCAACGCGCAGATGATGGGAAAGCCGTCTTTCCAGTTCCTGACGATCCAGAAACAACGATGCCGGGGTGAGAGCCATTCCCTCTGCTGCCGCATCCTCGTGGTTGACCAGAATCCGTTCCCAGACCAGGTCGACTTTACGGCCAATTGCCACGGGATCATAGAGAATGCAGGGCGTCTCTTCAGGAAGATAATCAAACAGGGTTTCCGGCCCCGGTTCCTGATAGATAAGGGGCAGAAGAAATTCAATGCCCGGCGAGCGAACCTGATTGTTCAGCTGTTCCAGAACCTGCCCGGTACGGTCGCTGTCTATACCAAGGGCTTCTGCCGTGCTACGGTCCGGAAGCCGGTGCCTGTGATCTGTACCAGGCCCGGGAAAAAGAATATCCGAGGCAGGCGGCAATACGGCCTCTGCAAGTTCGCCTGCTGAGCGCTGGGTCAGGGGATCAAAGGTTCGGATGGACTCGACAATATCGCCAAAAAAATCGAGCCGCAGCGGACCCTGGATATCAGGCTTGAAAGCAGGGGCAAACAGGTCGATAATGCCGCCCCTGACCGCCATGTCACCGGGCTGCCGAACAAGGTCACATAACTGATAACCGGCCATGGTCAAGGCGGAAATCAGTCCATCCCGGTCTGTCTCTTCACCGGCCATGACCAGCTCACAGTGGTCGGCCAGTACCCGGCCGGGCATGATACGCCGCAGGACGGCTTCAGCAGAGGTCAGAACGATGCAGGGGGAGGAATGCTCCTGAAGAAAATAGAGGGTTGAGAGACGGGTTGCTACAGTGGACGGGTCAGGTGCCGACTGTGCATATGGAGCAATTTCAAAGGCAGGATAGGTAATAACCGGGACACCGGTAAACAGGCTGATATCCCTGGAGAGGGGTTCAAGAAACTCATCAACGGGAACAATACAGCACAGGGACCGGTCCAGTTCGGCCTGCAGCCGGGCAACAAAAAGGGCTGCACTACCACCATGCAGCCCGCAGAGATCTATCCTTTTCCCGCTGTCATGCAGTTTTCTGCAAATGGACTGCATGATGAACTACCAGACAGGTTTCCAGCCGGCAAAGGAGGCTAAAAGTTGCCGCCCATGGCAAAATCCCAGCTGGCATCTTCGTCATCGGGCTGCTTGTCAAGATTGTATCCCCAGACAAGACGAAGCGGTCCCATGGGAGACATCCAGTTGACACCAAGGCCGGCGGATTTCTTTATATCGCTGAAATCCCAGTTATCTTCAGAGGCATAGACATTACCGAAATCGGTAAAGGCAACACCGTACAGACCGGCATCCGTAAGCAGGGGAAAGGTAACTTCAAGGTTGGAATACCACATCTTGTCGCCACCGTATTTCTCGTTATTTTCAGGATCAACAGGACTGATGGATGCCGACTTGAAACCACGGATGGAGTTCATACCACCGAGATAAAAGTTTTCATACACCGGCAGCTTGTCATCCTCATTTTCAAAGGCCTGCCCCCCGGCGACCTTGGCATGAAAGACCGTTGATAAGGGCATTGCAAAAAACCAGCTGGAGGATCCTTCCAGTTTTGTAAAGGCGGCATCGCCACCCAGAATACCACCGGCATACTTGAGGCTCATAACATTTTTGGAACCGGAACTGGTATTGAAAACCCGGTTCCTGGTATCACGACTGACTGAAACACGTACCGAACTGGTTATATTGATATCTGCCGAGCGCAGGAGATAGTCGGACGCATTTGCAGAAATATCGCTCAGGTTCGTATCACTCCAGGTATAGCCGTAAAAAATCCGCCAACGCTCCCAGAGATGATGACCGAAGCGGAGCCCGCCACCCCAGGAATCCTTGGTATAATCATCATATTCCCGTTCCCAGTTAAAGGCATCAACCCCTGCTGAAACATTGGAATCAAAGATTCTCGGATCAGTGTAGGACAGATTAAACCTGTTGGTAACGGCACTCAAACTCGCAGACAGGGAGAGCCGGGTACCAAGCCCCAGGAAGTTGTCTTCGGAGATTTCTCCCATGAACATCAACTTATCGGAAGAGGAATACCCGGCGCCGATACTGAACTGGCCGGTGGACTTCTCTTTCACATCGACCAGCACGTTCATCTGGTCTTCATTCATGGTCGGTTGCGGGGTCACGGTAACCTCTTCAAAGTAGCCCAGCCGCTGCAGCCGCTGGGTTGAAACCCTGACCGCCTTGGAGTCAAAGACGCCGCCCTCTTTTACCGTCAGATCACGACGAATGACATTATCCCGGGTCCGGGTATTCCCCCTGATCTCTATCCGGTTGAAATAAACCAGCGATCCCTTGTCCACTTTGAAGGTGATGTTCACCCGTTTACCCTGGCTCGACTTATTAATTTTTGGATTCACCTCGGCAAATGCATATCCATGTTCTGCATACAGGTCAGTCAGCTTCAGTGTATCGTCACGCAGGATTTTGCGGTTGAGAAATTTCTCATCCCTAATCTGCAGCATGGAGATCAGCTTATCCTTATCCTCAATCAGATCTCCTTCAATCTCAACAGTTCCGACCCGGTAACGAGGCCCCTCTTCAATATAAAAAGTTACGTACAGATCGCCGTCCTTCTCCTCCACCTTCGGCGTCCCGATCTTGGCTTCAATAAAACCGTGATTGTTATAGTACGCACCGAGACGGGCGGCATCCTGCTGGAGTACATCCATTTTAAGGATTCCTGCCTCTGTAATCCAGGAAAGCCAGTTCCAGGAAGAGGTCTGGATAACGTCTTCAAGATCACCATCATCAAATGCGGTATTCCCCACAAAGGCAATATTGGCAATTGACATTTTCTGTCCTTCCTGGATCACAAAACGAACTTCTGCCGTCTGGGGAGTGGGATAGCTCAGCTTGGCTGTACTCCTTGTATTGTAATAGCCTTTGGATTTATACAGTGCGTTGATCCGCTTGATTGCGTCGTTGAGCTTGGAAGGGTTGAGAATAGTGTTTACCTGAATATTTGCCGCATCACGCACATCCGACTCGGAAATTTCATCGGTACCGGTAAAGGTGATCGTACTGATCAGCGGTTTTTCCAGTACCCGGAAGATGACCTCTTTGCCGGAAGGCGTATCGTTTACCTCGATTTCCACATTATCAAAATAACCCATGGAAAAAACAGACTTCAAATCCCGGCGCAGGGCTTCCGGACTGTAAAAATCACCAGGTTTGGTTGCAATCTTACGCAGGATGGCACCGGAATCAATGCGCTCATTACCGGCCGGGGCAATGGAGGCGACTATCGCATTGCGACTGCTGAAGCCTAAAATATCAACCACCGTGCCCGCAAGGACGGAATCAATCTCCTCAAGCGAGGCACCTTCCCGATAGGAGGAGTGCGGGCTTGCCGGTGCAAGAACATCAAAAATCTGCATGTCCACCGACACCTGATCACCAATAATGGTAAGACTTCCCACCGCCACATAGTCAAAACCGGAACTGTCGGCAACCTTGGCCAGCGTTTCAGCTGTCGGTGGCCAGGCGCCCTGATAATCGACCATTTTTTCCGCCTTTGCCCGCGGCACCATGGCAAAGCCTTTATCGGTAAGAGCGGCTTCAAGAGCTGCATCAACCCGTTTTGCTACCTGAGCGCTGTTTTCAGCATTGATTTTCAGCGGCAGGAAAGCCGTATTCTGCTCGGCAGCCGACACGTTCGAGAACGTGGCAAGGCTCATACAGATGACCAGCAGGGCAATGATTGACAGCGGTGTACGCCTGAGATTGCGGGAGATCCAATCCATGGAGAAAGTCCTGTTTACAGTTTAGGTGAAGAGTGTTGCGATTGAACTATGGTTCGGCTCCGACCGAATCACGATTACAAATAGTGGTATTATGCCATGTTCACAATAAATTGCAAACCATTATGTAACCAGCGCGGCTGGACCATATTTTAAGATCGCGGCCACAACGAACAATGAAGAAATTCAAGAATCACTGCCTGGAAGACCACTTTCATATAAACCAATCAAGGGGCAACTGCTGCGCTCTCACATACCCCGGAACTGGAGATCGGTACAACCGCTTCGAATTCTGAAATCTACCCTCTTGCTCCGGACAACCCTACAGCGACGCAGTATCCCCGGGCAGCGGTTTATAACATTCATCCAGCAGGGCCGCCACCCGCTGTTGTAACACAATGGCTAATTCCTTCTTGTCCCTGGCCTTAAAGCCACTGGTCGCCAGTGGAGTGCCGATGCGCAGGACCACATCGCCGCCCCGGGCCAGCAGGCTCCCCTTGGGCAGGGCCTGGTGCGTGCCGTTAAAACCAACCGGTACAACTGGAACACCGGCCTTAATAGCCAACATGATAGCGCCGGTCTTAAACGGCCGCAGATGACCATCCGGACTACGGGTCCCCTCGGGAAAGATCAACACCGATGCACCTTCTGCTATCCGTTCGGCCGCATCATTAAGACTCTTTACAGCCTGCCTGCCGTGTGAGCGGTCAATGGAAATAAAACCAACTGCCCGCATGGCCGGGCCGAAAATGGGAATTTTGAATAATTCTTTTTTGGCAATCCAACGAAAATCGTGCGGAATGTAGCCCTGGAAAGTCCAGATATCAGTCTGACTGGTGTGGTTGCCGACAAAAATATATGTCCGGGAGGGATCAATATTTTCCCGGCCTTCCACCTGCACCCTGATATCGGCAATCCGGCAGAGCAGACGCCCCCAGGTACGGGGAAACGTCTGGGCCAGCGGGACTGATTTACGCAGCCATTTCACATCTACCAGGGCACCGAGACAGACTGTAACCGTCAGAGGTGGAATAGTGATGAGGGCCAGCACTGCCCGTATGAATTGAAGAGGAGACATAATGTTCAAATATCAACGGCAATACAGGAAGATAGACAACGGACGGATACAAAAGCAGCCATCAGGCCTCCCTGGAGCGCTGTTCTGCCAGCAGGTCATAAAAAGGCGAGGTCGAATCGGCATGGATGGAGGTGAGCAGCTCTCTTGGGTTATAACGAAAATCTTCTTCCAGTTCATTACTGCCGAAAAACTCCTCATTAAAGGTGGTAATCAGGTTGAGGTGTCCCCAACGGGTCAGGTAATAAATAACCAGTTTGGGCAGAACCGTATAGATTGTTTCATTGGGACTGGGATCAACAAAACTTGATTGATACAGCTTGTCACAGTTCAAGGTCTGAGGCTGGTAAAAATTTTCGAGAAACATGAGCTCCGGCGGCAGCCGAACCGTTATACCGAACCAGTTAAGGAATTTGGCCAGTCGTTCCAGAAAATATTTTCCCGATTTGATAACCGGGTAGGGAACATATATTTCCCGTGGAGTATGCAGCTCAAGGTATGACTTGAGTGTCAGGATAAGATCATCGAGTTCGACCGGCTTCTTATCAACAAAATGATAGGTCTCACCGCTGAACTCTTCCCGGTGATCCAGCACATGGTGGACAAAATAGGACAGTTTATTGGCATTGGTATAGGAATGGGCAACCCCTCTTTTGGTAAACAGGCAGGGCATGGACTCATCGGCAATGGTAAAAAACAAGCGATGAAATCCCTGGATCTTATGATCATGCTCACCGTAGACGATGGCCAGGCGGATAACCGTGTAATCAAGCCCCTGATTTGCCCCCATATAGCGCAGGGTCCGTTCACTCATCAGCTTGGATTTGGCATAGTTACTCAAATCCGGCGACAGGGGAAGATGATCCTCCTCGGTCAAATCCATTCCGCTGGGCAGAGTAGATGCCGAACTCATGTGGATGTAAGGAATATTCATCGCACAACAGGCCCGGGCAATGTTTACGGTACCGAGGTAGTTGACCTCAAAGGCCAGCTGGGCATCGGAATCCAGAGCAGCCATGGCGGTATTAATGACAAAATCAGGCTGCACCTTCTGCAGATAGGCCTTGATATCCTGGGCCGTTCTGATAGAGAGTTTTTTGGAACTCGGAGCCCGGATCTCAATCTCGTCCGGTGTCTTTGTTTTGAAATAATGGGCGAGAGTACCACCGATCAAGCCGGAACCGCCGATAAGAACCCCGAGCCGCTTTCTTGTCTGTGCAGCCTGAACCATTTTGTCTTAAATGCTGAGTATCATATAAATCAATCTATTGCTTCTCAATTACCGGTGGCAGATAGGTGGAAAGATAGTTTATGCCATCCTGGTTATCTCCCTGTATATTTTGTCGAATATAGCATAGTCATGAATAAAAACCATCTTTTTTCCTGCCGGATGGCAGAACCTGTTTCATTGACGATTTGGTATTGATCGACTATATTCCTTTCGTTATTGATGGTAACTGTTCAGCTTTTCTCTGCCATGACAGGGGCAACTGATACAGCTTGCATGATAACGGAACATACCGCAATCAACATATCGGCATAATAGATTTTTTCAGAGGATGACCATGAGCAAAATTAAAGTAACAACCCCTGTCGTTGAGCTTGACGGCGACGAAATGACGCGAATAATCTGGGCCTTTATCAAGGAGAAACTGATTCTGCCCTATCTGGATGTTGACTTGAAATACTTTGATCTCTCGGTCCAGAAACGGGATGAAACCAACGACCAGATTACGGTTGACGCGGCCAATGCCATCAAAAAATATGGTGTGGGCGTCAAATGTGCAACTATTACTCCGGATGAGGCGCGGGTGGAGGAATTTGACCTCAAAGAGATGTGGCGTTCACCCAACGGCACTATTCGAAACATCATCGGGGGCACGGTCTTCAGGCAGCCCATTATCTGCCGCAATATCCCGAGACTTGTTCCCGGCTGGACCAAACCCATCGTGATCGGCCGTCATGCATTCGGCGATCAGTACCGGGCAACTGATTTCCTGGTTCCGGGAGCAGGCAGACTGACCATGCGATTTGAACCGGCAGACGGAGGCGAGGCAACGGAGTATAAAGTTTTTGATTTCCCGGGCAGTGGTTGTGCCATGGGAATGTATAATCTGGATGACTCAATCCGCGGTTTTGCCCGTTCCTGCATGAACTACGGACTGAATCTCGGTTGGCCGGTCTACCTGTCAACAAAGAATACGATCCTGAAAAAATATGACGGTCGTTTTAAAGACCTTTTCCAGGAAATCTTTGAGCAGGAGTTTGCCGACCGTTTTGCCGAGGCCGGTATCACCTATGAACATCGCCTGATCGATGACATGGTTGCTGCCGCCATGAAGTGGGAGGGAGGATTTGTCTGGGCCTGCAAGAATTATGACGGCGATGTTCAGTCTGATACTGTGGCCCAGGGTTTTGGTTCACTGGGCCTGATGACCTCTGTGCTGATGACCGAGGATGGCCGGACCATTGAGGCTGAGGCCGCCCATGGAACAGTGACCCGCCATTATCGTGAGCATCAGAAGGGAAACAAAACCTCCACAAATCCCATCGCCTCTATTTTTGCCTGGACCCGGGGCTTAAGTTATCGCGGCAGCTTTGATAATACTCCTGAAGTGGTCAAATTTGCCGAAACTCTTGAGAAGGTCTGTGTGGAGACTGTAGAATCCGGGTTTATGACCAAGGATCTGGCATTACTTATTGGTAATGACCAGACTTTTCTGACCACTGAAGAGTTCCTGGCCAAACTGGATGAAAATCTCAAGACAGCAATGGGCTGAAATATTTTTCTTATGGGTTTGAGACGAACAGGTGCGGACTGTCGAGGGTGCACCTGTTCATAGGTTCCCACCCGGAGAACGTAAGCGCTTCATTAACTCCACTCTTGACATGATAACACATCGAAATGTAAGCGTTTCAGGAACGCCCTGCTATGCGTGATCAAGGCACCCGATAATACCCCTGTATATTGGCTGACTTGAGCGTGTACAGCAGGGGGTGTTCATGAAAGGCGTACCGGAGAACGATTGTCTCTTGTCGACGGCATAAAAGATCTGCTCTTTCCGGCCCGTTGTCAGGGCTGTGCCATTCAACTTGATCACAGCCGCCGGCCGCTGCTCTGCAGCTCCTGTCTTGCCCTGCTCTCCCCGGTCACCTCTCCACTCTGCCCATGTTGCGGCATTCCCTTTCCATCAGGTCAAGATCATCTCTGCGGCGATTGTCTGCAAGGCCGCTTTGCCTTTGATCGCGCCCGTTCAATATTCCTCTACCGTGAGCCGATACGTTCACTGCTGGTCCGCTTTAAATTCGGAGGCAAGTTATCCAGGCTTGACACGCTGACGGCACTGGCCACGCAGGCCGGTACCGCAACCCTGTTTGCAGAACCGGACCTTATTCTGCCGGTACCGCTGCATATAGAACGCTTACGCAGCCGCGGCTTTAACCAGTCCCTGCTCATTGCCCGTTCCTGTTTTCCCCACTGGCAAAAAAAGATCAGAACAGACCTGCTCATACGTCATCAGGCGACCACTCCGCAGACCAGCTTAAGCGGCAGGGCCAGACGTAACAACTCGAAAGGAGCCTTAAGTGTATGCAGGCCGAATCATTTTATCGGCAGACATGTGCTGTTGGTAGATGATGTCTTTACCACCGGAGCCACGCTCCATGAATGCGCAAGGGTGCTGCGCAGGGCTGGTGCTGGAGAAATCGAAGCCTTTACTCCGGCCAGAGCTCTCTAATACTATGTAACTGTTTACCCAACGCAGGGTATGGGCGAAAAGGCAAGTAAGATCGTAAAGGTTATGTAGGAACAAGTTAGGCTAACACCGGATCCACTCATTGAGAGAGATCGACAGGAAACATTGCCCCGGATCAACAGATTAATGAATATCAATTCAACTTTTTTTTCACCCCTCCCGACTCTCTAAAGCCGAACTACAGGGGGGATTGAACCATGGAGCATGGTCGTAAGAGAAAATTTGAGGTATTTAGAGAAATCTTTAAAATAGATGAGCATTGAAGAGTTTCCAATTGTTAACAACCTGTTGACAACACGACGGTAACGAAGATAATTAGTTGTTGTTTCGTTAAAAACAAGAATAAAGTACAAAAAGTACGATTTTATGACCCTTTTTCATTACCATCGCCTGTAAAGCCTGTTCCCTGCAGGAAGCGAAATTTCAACTCTCTGAATTGGAGTTTATGTGCAAATCAAGCTCAATCGCCTTTGACCAAAAGAGCATTTTCCAGGTAAACATAGGGCATCATTTTGATTGTCACAAACATTCTTTTTCACCAATCATCAACCATCAGTTCATATGGGAAAAATAATCAATGCTGTGGAATACCGTTAAAGAGTCTTTACGTGGCCTGCTCCCTGAAAGTGAGTATGGCCTGTGGATCAAGCCGTTAACCTGCCTGCAGGAAAATGAGACGACAGTGCAACTCTCCTGTCCGGATCGCTTTTTCAGCGCCTGGGTTGAAGAGCGCTACCTTGGTATCATCAAATCCGCCCTTGACGAGATCAGCGACTCTCCTCCCGCCATCCGACTGACAGTAGCCGACACGCCTGCCCTGCAGCTCGAACATCCCGGTTCCGGCCAGTTGCGCTTACCCGGTGTGAGCACGGGTAAATCCAATATCCGCTCCCTCCATCCGGCCTACACCTTTGAGCAGTTCATGGTCGGAGAATCAAACATGCTGGCCCGTTCCGCCTGCCGCGCCATTGCACAGGATGACCACACCTTCGGGAACTGTCTGTTCATGAACTCCGATACCGGCCTGGGCAAAAGCCACCTCACCCAGGGTGTCGTACACCAGGTAATGAAAAGCTCACCGGCGACCCGCATGCAATACCTGACTGCCCAGCAGTTTTCAGCAGAAATGGTAAAGGGTATCCGCACAGGTGCCATGGAACAGTTTTCCAGAAAATTCATCAACGGCTGCGACCTGCTGCTTGTAGAGGATGTCCACACCCTGACCGGCAAGAACAAGACCCAGGAAGAGCTCAACAATGTTCTGGATTACCTGATTAAATCCGGCAAACGGGTTATCTTGACCTCGGCTGTTGCTCCCCGCAGGTTAAAGGGTTTGGATGAAGATTTTCGCTCACGTATGACCTCCGGACTGGTCACAGGAATAGAGGCCCCGGAATACAAGACCAGGATTTCCATTATCCGGCACAAGGCAAAGGTCAGCAATCTGAACCTTTCCGATGACCTGGTTGAATTTATGGCTCGTCACCTGCAGGGGGATATCCGTCGCACGGAAAGTGCTGTTATCGGCATCAAGGCCAAATCCTGCCTGCGTAAAACGCAGCCGGACATGGAACTGGTAAAAGAGATCCTGCACGGCCTCATCGGCAGGCCTGCGCAGCTCAACGGTGAAACCATCCGTGATTTTGTCGGCTGCCAGTTCAAGGTCTCTGTTGAGGAGCTGAAATCACGTTCACGCAAACGGTCGATTACCTTTCCCCGCCAGGTGGCCATGTTTCTGACCAGAAAATACACCGAGGAATCCCTGGCCGATATCGGCAACCACTATAACCGTGACCACTCAACTGTGCTGCACGCAATCAAGGTCATTACCCGGGATATATCAAGCAAGACCAGCATCAGGGAGCAGATGGAACTGCTCTGCAGGAAGTTGAAAAAATAGGCCCGCCAGTAAGCGTTTCATGAACACCCTGCTCACGCGTTCCTGAAACGCTTAGTTCATGATGCGCTTACCCTCGCAGGATGGTGTTAAAAATAAACTCCTTTAACCTCGTTACTCTCCTCCTTCTGCAGTCCTGATAAAATACTCCTGGCCACCTTCCATGCCTCTTTGTGCATATCGTTGATGCCGATGCCCTGCCAGCCGAAGCCGCAGAGGTGGAGATTTTCCTGCCTTTCATGCAGTTCCCTCCGCCAGGCAAGCAGGGCCGGGTAGCCTTCTTCAAGTTGCGGGATACCGCTTTTGGGCCTGAGCACCCGGCTGAATACCGGTGGCTCGGGCAGATCAATGAGTTCTTTTAAATCCCGGTACACCCTGTCGATGATTTCATCATCGGCAAGCTCCAGCCGTTCAGGATGCCTGCGCCCGCCGACAAGGGCCTCCAGCAGTACATGACCATCCGGAGCCCGGCCCGGGAACATATGGGATGAGAACAGGGCTCCCAGAGTAAAACGATTTTCAGATTCCGGGGCTAAATAGCCAAAACCAAAAGGTATTTCAGCCTTATCCGTAAATCCCATGGCCACGGTAACAAGGCGGGCCTCGGGAATGGACGGCAGGGGCGGCGCCTTGATGTTCACCCCTGCAAGTAATGGTAGACACTGGTTCACCGGCAGGGCCAGAACAAGATGACGGCCGCGCAGTTCCAGTTGCCCGGTGCGAACCAGCCAGCCATCATCTTCCTGTTCAATGGAGCGGGCAGCTGTGCGGTACATTATCTCACGATTTAAGGCCAGCCGGTCCGCCATTGCCCGGGGTAAACGTCCCATACCGGCCCTGAAACTGGTCATGGCGGGTAATCCTTTTTTCTGTCTATTTTTCCGGCCTGTGCGCAGCTTATGCAGGAGCCCCTTTAACACTGAGCCGTGCTCCTGTTCCATCTTATAGAGGCCGGGCATAACCGCCTCAATTTTAAGTCGCTCGATATCGCCTGCATAGGTTCCGGTAAACACGGCATCGGCAAAGGGCAGCAATGGAGCACCGAAACGGTGTTCCACCCACTGGGCAACCGAGGGTTCTCCCGGCAGTGGTTTTTTAAAAATCTCGGCCAGCACCCGCAGTTTGGCAGACAGGGGAATAAGCGGGGCCTTCAGAATTTTTCCCGGCTGCTGGGGAATGAGCTTCAGTTCGCCATCCAGACAGACGTAACGGACAAATCTGGCCAGAGGGGCCTTCTCCACTTCGTTCTCAAGACCGGCCTCATGCACCAGGACCCGGCTCTCAAGACAGTTATCAAGAAATCCGTGCGCTCCGGCCTCGGCAAGGTATCCCTCCTCAAGATGGGATCGGATGGCGCCTCCCGGATGATCTCCCTGTTCCAGTACCAGCAGAGAAATATCCGGCTGTTTATGCTTGAGAAAGGTAGCGACCGCCAGACCCGATAATCCGGCACCGATGATCAGAACCTCTGCAGACGGTTTCACCATAAAAAATCTCGTAAAAAACAGTTTTCTAAATGCAGCCGTAAACGGGTACGGTTAAAAAATAAACCCTGGGAAGAGTTGCTCTACTTCCCCCCTATACACCGTCTTGACAGTTGCGTAATCATGCTTACCATGTTTCGCCAATAAACTACATATAACCAATATAGATACTGCAAACCATAAAAAAAGAGGATACCCACCATGACTTCCAAGGTTGAAACCAAACAGTTTCAGGCAGAAACCAGAAAAGTTCTCGATATTGTCATCAACTCGCTCTACACGGAACGGGATATCTTTGTCCGGGAGCTGATCTCCAACGCAGCAGATGCCCTGGAAAAATTCCGCCATCTTTCGCTCACCGAGCAGCCGGAATTTGATGCCCACATGCCCCTTGAGATCAACATTGACTGCGATGATAAAAAACACACCCTGACCATCACCGACACCGGTATCGGCATGACTGCCGAGGAGCTGGAAACCAATCTCGGCACCATTGCCCATTCCGGATCAGGCAACTTTCTCGAGGAACTTGCCGAAGCGGCCCAAAAAGATGTCAACCTGATCGGCCAGTTCGGCGTCGGCTTTTACTCTGCCTTTATGGCAGCTGAAAAGGTCACGGTCCAGACCCGCTCCTGGGATGGCAGTGATGGCCACGAATGGCAGTCCGACGGCGGTGGTACCTATACCATCAGCCCCTGTGACGGGCTGCACCGGGGCACCAAAATCATCATTGAGCTCAAAGAGGATGCCCACGAATACGGCCAGAAGTTTACCCTTGAACGGATCATCAAGCAGTACTCGACCTTTATCCCGTTTCCGGTGAAGGTTGAAGGCAAAAAGGTCAACACGGTGGAGGCCATCTGGACCCGTTCCAAGAGCGAAATATCGGAAGAGGAGTACACCGAGTTTTACAAATTTATCGGCAATGCCATTGACGAACCCACCTACCGGCTCCACTTTGCAGCCGATGCCCCGCTGGCCATCAATGCCCTGCTCTTTGTGCCCAAAGAAAATTTCGAATCCATGGGCATGGGACGCATGCAGCCCGGCGTCAACCTCTACTGTCAGAAGGTGCTCATTGACCAGCACAGCGAAAATATTCTGCCCGAGTGGCTGCGTTTTGTAAAGGGGGTGGTGGATTCGGAGGATCTGCCCCTGAACATCTCCCGCCAGTCCCTGCAGGACAATGCCCTGGTTATGAAACTGCGCCGGGTAATTACCAAGCGTTTTCTCAAATTCCTGGCTGAGGAGGCAAAAAAAGACGCGGATAAGTACCAGGAATTCTGGAAGACATTCGGCATCTTCCTTAAAGAAGGCGTAACCACGGATTTCGAGTTCCAGGCAGAGCTTGCCAAGCTGCTGCGTTTTGAGTCATCGGCTGCAGAGCCCGGGGTCATGATCTCCCTTGCCGAGTATGTTGAGCGTATGAAGGAGGATCAGGATAAAATATATTATATCAACGGTCCCAGCAGAGTGGCCATTGAAAACGGTCCCTATGTGGAGATGTTTACAAAACGGGAGGTTGAAATTCTCTACACCCTTGAGCCCATTGACGACTTTGTCCTCTCCCATCTTGGTGAATTTGACGGCAAAAAACTGGTTTCAGCCGATCAGGCCGACCTGCGATTACCTGAAACAACAGACAATGCCGATGCAGAGAAAGAGGACCAGCCCAAAGACAGCCTGCCGGAAGAGATCCAGCAGTCCCTGTGCAAATGGATGAAAGAGATCCTGGGAGAAAAAGTTAAAGAGGTAAAACCATCCACCCGCCTGGTGGACAGCCCGGCCATGATCGTCAACGTAGACGGTATGATGACTTCTTCCATGGAGCGGATTATGATGGCCCAGGGGGCGCCGGAGGAACAGCTGGCCATGGGCGGCAAAAAAGACATGGAGATCAATCCTGCCAGTCCCCTGATCAAAAAACTGGCCGACCTGCGGGTGAAAAATCAGGATTTTGCCAAAGACGTGGTACAGCAAATCTTTGACAACGCCATGATCCAGGCCGGTCTACTGGTCGACCCTCAACAGATGGTCAAGCGTAATTACCGCATCCTGGAACAGATGGCCGAGGAGAAATAAAGGTTTAAGGTCTATGGTATACGGTGTAAGATACAGTGAACAGGTAGTCATCTAACACCTTATACCTATTACTTAAGTAACTGTTCAGGAGCACCTTATCTTCGCCCATTTAAGCCTGCTCGAGTAACACAAGTACGCTTCACAGTCTTAAATGAACAAATCTAAGGCCCTCCTGAACAGTTACAGGACGGTGGTTTTGCTAGTTTTCTGCACCCACCTGAATAGTTACTTACTTAATACCTATTTTCAGGAGGAATTATAATGCGGCCTGTTGTGTTGATCTGTCTGCTCGCGCCCTTATTGCTGCTTGGCGGCTGCCATACCAAGCCGGTACGGCATCTGGCCTCGGATGCCGCTCTTATCAAACCGGGCCAGTCCACCCGTCAGGATGTCCTGCGCTATCTGGGCGAACCAAACGGGCACCGTACAGTTTCCCCCGGCGTGGAAGAATATGTCTACTATGAAGATCAGCAGGGGACCTTTGGTAAAATGCCGATGGTCGGCAGCTGGATTGGTCCGGAAGGGTATGAAATGATCCTTGTTACGCTCAACGGTGACATTGTCAGCGCCTGCGAATTCAGGCTCTTCAAAGAGGCCGACCAGGACTGGGTTGATGATTTTACCTGGGAAAAGGTGAAGTGAGTACTTCGTCTCCCCTTGATATCCACCGGATCCGGATGGTTGAAGAACAGCTTATTCCCCGGGGCATAACTGATCAGGCAACACTTGAGGCCATGCTTACCGTCCCAAGGCATCTGTTTGTGGAAGATGCCATGCAGGCCAGGGCATATGGTGATCATCCCCTGCCCATCGGCAGCGGCCAGACCATTTCCCAACCCTATATTGTAGCCCTCATGACCCAGGCCCTGGAACTGCAGGGACATGAACGGGTACTGGAGATCGGTACCGGATCCGGCTACCAGGCAGCGGTTCTCTCACGGATCTGCGAACGGGTGTACACCATTGAGCGCATCGACTCCCTGCTTGGCAAGGCGCGGAAAATTTTTGATCGACTCCATTACCACAATATTGTATCCCGGATAGACGACGGCACCACAGGCTGGCCGGACGAGGCCCCTTTTGATGCTATCCTGGTTACTGCAGGCGGCCCCAAGATTCCGGAACCACTGGTAAAACAGCTTGGCGACCCGGGCAGACTGGTCATTCCGGTTGGAGATCAGCAGGTACAGGAGCTGCAGCTGATCACAAAAGAAAACGGTGACATCTCGACCCGCATCATCGAGCAGGTACGGTTTGTTAATTTAATCGGCACGCACGGATGGCGGGATTAACGTGGAAGAGAAAAAAATTTCCCTGTTGCAGCGGATTTATAACCGCTGCATGGAATGGATCCAGACCCCGGCCGGTGTCTGGGTCTTGTTTTTTATTGCTGTTGCAGAGTCTTCGTTTTTTCCCATTCCCCCGGACGTTTTTCTGATTGCACTCTGTATTGCCGTTCCAAAAAAATCATTTAAATTCGCTGCCGTCTGTGCAGCGGGATCGGTCATCGGCGGGGCACTGGGTTACGGACTCGGGATGGCCTTCATGGACAGCCTGGGCCAGCGCATCCTTGAACTGTACGGCCTTGAAGATAAATACCATGTCGTGCAGGGACTCTATCAGCAATACGATGCCTGGGCCGTTGCCGCTGCCGGGTTCACCCCCCTGCCCTACAAGCTGTTCACCATTACGGCGGGTGCCTTCAAGATCGACTTTATCACCTTTATGCTGGTCTCACTCGCTGCCCGCTCCGCCCGCTTTTTTCTGGTTGCGGCCCTGATTTATAAATTCGGTGCCCCGGTCCAGTACTTCATCAACAAATATTTCAACATCCTGACCATTGTCTTCCTGATTCTGCTGATCGGCGGATTTGTCCTGATTAAGATGGTGTTATAAACGACAACAAGTTGGCAATAAAAAAAATACGGTAAGCTACCGGCTGCTGTTTTCCACAGCCTCATTCACAGCCCTGATGTGGGCATCCTGAATGGCCTGAACCTGTTTTGCCCGATCAATGGGTTGCCGGATGCTCTGTACGGCCTCCAGGGCGACCTTATCGGTCATCTCTTCCACAACACCTGAATCCCTGTCTTCATCTTTTGAACAGCCGGTAAGTATTGCAGCTACCAGCAGGCATGAAAATATGAGTTGAGGGCCTGTAAAAAAATAACTTAATCTGTCCTGCATCTTGTCTTTGAAAACCTTTGGATATTGTTCAATCATTAAAGGGACGCTCTCTCCATCAGACCATACCCTCAAGCTTCTGTTTCACTGTAGGAAAGAGGCTCATGTCGGTGTGGGGCAGAAAGAGAGCCGCCATATAATGCTGCATAAATTCCGGATTTTCAGCAAGTTCCATATTGGTCATCAACTGACGTGCCTCAACCCGGTCCCGGAAGCGGTCCACATCGGATAAACTGATCTGGCACCCCAACATGGAGGCATTACCGAGATAGTAAAATTTATCCCGCTCCACGTCCGGCAGCAGGCCAATGCAGATGGCCCGCTCAAGATCAATATAGGCCCCGAAATTACCGGCCATTATAACCCGGTCCAGATCGGCAAAACCAAGCCCTACCGATTCAAGCAGGGTCTGATAACCGGCATACATGGCCCCCTTGGCCCGCATCAGGTTGTCCAGATCCACTTCGGTGATGACAATATCCTCACCAATAAGAGAATCCTGCTCCCATGCCAGAACATACTCCCAGCCGTCACGTCCCTCACGAATCCTGGAGGTATCCAGATTACGTTTGAATTTTCCCTGCTGATCGATAACCCCGGCCTCCAGCAGTTCGGAGACAATGGATATCAGACCGGATCCGCAGATACCTGATGGTTTAATCCGGCCGATGGTCACGATCATGGGATCAAAGGTCTCGGGATGAATATGAAAATTTTCAATGGCACCGTTGGACGCCCGCATGCCGTACTGAATACCGCCGCCCTCAAAGGCAGGTCCTGCAGAGCAGGCCGCGCAGACCATCCAGTCCTTGTTGCCGACCACAATCTCACCATTGGTTCCGATATCAATGAACAGGCTTACTTCCTCGGATTTTGCCATCTGGCAGGCATGGACACCGGCTACTATATCACCCCCCACATAGGAGGCAATGCAGGGATAAAGAAACAGGCGCATGGACGGATGGGCATGAATCCCCAGGTCGGCAGCCTTGGTCAACGGGAACTGGCTGACACTGGGTACATAGGGGGATTCCCGAATATAGCGGGGATCAAGACCAAGCAGCAGATGCGACATAACCGTATTACCGGCTGTCATAATATAGGAGATATCGGCCGGAGAAATAATCATCTTGCGACAGATATCCTCAATAATATTGTTGATCGTTTCAACGACCTTGTCCTGCAATGTTTTTAAACCACCCGGACGTCCGGCGTAAATTATCCTGGAGATAACATCCTCGCCATAGCTTATCTGCCCGTTATAGCCCGAGGCATCGGCAATAATCTTGCCGGTGTTGAGGTCGACCAGGACACCGGAACAGGTGGTGGTTCCGATATCTACGGCCAGTCCGTACAACCTTTTGGTGGTGTCGCCGGCTTCAACATCAATAATACGAAAGGTCTCACCCTTGTACTTGCCCCGCAGCAGGAGCAGGGTGATTTTCCAGTCCGATTCCCGCAGGGCCTGCGGCAGATGTTTGATCAGTTCCGGATGGTCATAGGACGGCTCACGGGAATCGCCGGGCAGCAGCATTTTGATACCGCGCATCACCCGCTGCAGATCCGAAATATTGTCCTCCATGGTGGGAGGGTCAAGTTCCAGGTACAGCTTGCTCACCGGCGGGTCGACCTCCCAGGTTCCGATCAGGGTATCCAGGGCCTTGGCCGAGATGGTACGGGTGGTCTTAGGCTTGCGCTTAAGCGCCTTGCCGCTCTTGGTGGTCATCTCCGGTATGGTAACCTTCAGGTCCGACTCCACCGAAGAGAGGCAGGCCAGCCGATATCCCCTGTCCCAGTCCACCTGTTTCAGATTGGCCTTATCCGAACGGACCTCACCGGCATCAACAATCACCTTGCACTTACCGCAGACACCGTCTCCGCCGCAGTAGGCATGGATATAGACCCCGGCTTTGGCGGCAGCACTCAGTAAGTTCTCGCCCTTGTCAACGGTTACGGTTATATTATCCGGTTGAAACTCAATGGTGTGCTTCATATACAACTCCGTCTGCAGGATAGTTACGGATGAATCAGGTTGCCTGAAAACAGGAATTTATAGCATAATACGGCCGGTTAATCAATGAAGGAACAGACATGAACAGACAGGCCCAGACAAAATGGCTGAAAATCAGCCTTGACTGTCCGGAACTCATACTGGAAGCAATTTCCGATTTAATGGGGGTATTAAGCGGATCCGGAGTAGAACAGACACCGGTTGCAAACGGCAGCAGCACTGTAAGCGGTTTTTTTCGCCTTGATCGCAAGAAGAGCCGGGAAGAGATTGTAGATGAACTTTGCCGGGAAACTGAAGCCCTGTTTCAGCTCTACTCGCTCGCCCCTCCTGCACCTGCCTGGACCACCCTGAACGATGAAGACTGGGCCACATCCTGGCAGCAGTTCTTTAAACCCTTTGCCATCATTCCGGGGCTGGTGATCAAACCAAGCTGGGAAAAATACACCCCGGGCCCCAATGAACAGATCATCGTCATGGACCCCGGCATGGCATTTGGTACCGGCCAGCATGCCTCCACCAGACTTGCCCTTGGACTCATCCATACCTGTTTTCAAGTCAACCCGCCTGAAACAGTGCTGGACGTGGGCACAGGAACCGGAATCCTGGCCATGGCCGCCGTCCTGTTCGGGGCCGGAAAGGTTGTGGCCATTGATAACGACCCGGAAGCTGTGCGGGTGGCACATGAAAATATCACCAACAACAACCTCCAGCAGACAATCAGCACCTCGGCAACCAGCCTTGCCGAACTTACAGGCACCTTTGACCTTATCTGTGCAAATATTGTCCATGACGTGCTGGTGGAGATGGCCCCCACCATTGCCGGACTGCTCATACCCGGCGGCAGACTGGTACTGGCCGGTATCCTGCAGGGTACACAGGAAAAAAACATTATATCGGTTTATCAGAAATTACACATCAGCCTGGTCCGGTCAACAAGGGAAGATGAATGGATTTCTCTGCTGATGAGGGCTGCCTGAGATGCCTCTCACCTTCCTGTTGTAAAAAACACTTGCGTCGGTTCCCGGGAGCCGTCTGCAATCCGATGCCGCCAAAAAATGATCTTTGAACTCAAAGGACTATAAGCGATCATTCGTCAATCCGGCAAAATTTCTCATGATGATAAGTAACTACTCAGGCCTGTTATGAAAAAGTCGTTAAATAACGGGATGTAACTGTTCAGGGGTGCGCCAGATGTTCATGATCAGCCCGATCAGCTATACACCAGGTATGCTGGGCGGGCTGATCATGGACAGATGGTGTGCCCCTGAGCAGTTACCTTCTTACAATATCATATATCTTTTACCACCGGGATGCTCGGTTTTGGAGTATAAGCAATGGATTCAATGGGAGCGCTTCGGCGCACACATAACTGTAACCAACTCGGCAGCGACAACCTGGATCAGGATGTCATCCTCATGGGCTGGGTGCTCAGGCGACGCGATCATGGCGGCGTTATCTTTATTGATTTGCGGGATCGCTGGGGGATTACCCAGGTTGTTTTCAATCCTGAGATCAATCCGGATGTCCATGCCAAGGCACACCGGGTACGGT
>WFRY01000217.1 GCA_015486315.1 Desulfobulbaceae bacterium | reverse complement strand
TCAGGGTATGGAATATAATTCCAGATATTTTGCAGCCACCTGAATTTGAAACGTACTTCACAGGTATTGACCCATGATCCCAGGGAAGCCGCAATTTCTTTTGCTCTCTGACGATATCTGTGCTGGTACAGCAAGACCATTTCAGGGGGAGCCGGGAGTTCGTTTATGCCCTGAAGCAGACCCTTACCAAATGTATAGAATCCGGAATAAGGGTTTCTGATTACTGCATCCAGGTCAAAAACTATCTTCACCTGCTCCCCCATAGTACATACTTTGGAAATTGATGAAAGGAGATGCCGGATATCAGGTCGTGTTCCATGATTGTATCAACCTCCAATGAACTGATATTAATGCCCTGATTAAGGCCGTATCGCATCGCCTACTGTTGATACCTGCGTCTGTGATGTTTTTCAATACGTTTTGCCTTGCGCCTTATTGCGGCAATCATCCTCCTGTTTTTGCGCCAGTCAAGACCGGAGTAATGGCTGTAAGTCGCCATGAACCTCGCTATATCGTACCTGGTGACAAATGGAGCTGCCGAAAAGAAAAGTTGTGCAAGATCTTTAATGCGCCATCTTGCAGCAAGTCTTTTTTGTGAAATCACTCGTTGCAGGTCAATGATAAATATTTGATCTGTCGTACTGCTTACAAAAAAATGGACAAGGTAGAAATCCTGATGGGCATAACCAGATTTGTGCATCAGTCCTGCTATCTTCGCAATCTCCCTGCAAATACGTTTTTTTTCCACAAGCGGCAGGTCAGGGTCCTTGAATAAATCTGATGCCCTTGTAAAGTTGTCTATTGCCAGCGTCAGGTTGCAGGTATGTTTTCCTGAATGTGCGGCTGCTATTGGCGTCATGGTGGGAATGCCGATGCTGTGAAGTGTCAGGATGGCATTCCATTCATGTATTGCGTCAAAGGCTACAGGTTTTTTGAAGGAAGTAACTGCCTTCAGTGCGTCTGTGAATGTGAAAGGCTGATAGCGTTTGATATATGCCTCAACGCGAGATCCCGTCTCGCGGTCTTTCAGCCATACCCTTCCTGTTCCCCTGTCAGGTACGACATTTTTTACAGATTCACTCTCTATATTCCATAAATCTGATGCATTATGGATACTATTATCCCTGAGAAGTTGCGTGAAATCAGCATTGATCAGCAGCCGTCCATTATCCTTTTTTTTAATAGTGATCTTCATTTAAGTGTTTCCCTGAAATGGGCACTGCGGGACTGGCTTTTGCGAATTCTTTGCTCCACTGAATTGATAAACTGGTTAGTCATCTCAGACTTTCCTGCCTGCCAGGGATAATGGGCTGAAATATAGAATGACAGGAGACTTTTTGAAATATTCCATGGTTCTCTGGTCTTTCCCAGAAGTTTTTCAAGTGATGCGCACATGCATACAAGGTCCTTAATCCTTTGCCTGTCTCCGATATTATTTTTAATCTTTACACTGTCCAGATCAAAGATTTCCTTCACTTTTCCAGATGGATGCAAAACGAAATTGGTAATCTTGCAATCACCATGAAATATTCCTTTCTGATGCATTTTCCATATTTCAATGGCAATATTTCGCAGAATTACCTCCCTGGACTGGTAAGAGGTAAGATTGTTTTTGAGTAATTTCTTGGTATTTTCTTCTGCTGCCTCACTGGACCATGGAAATATAAGTGCACCGTAGAATTTACTCCATGGGTTAGGTCTCTGCAGCGCTGCGCACGGTGGGGTGATTGGAAGCTGGCGAAGCCGCATCAGCCATGCAATCTCCCACTGTTTCAGTGCCTTGGGTTCTCTCAGGCAGTATGACAACGCTTTCAAATTACCTGAACTCCTGTACGCCTTCAGGAAAAAGTTTCCTGATGCGCAGGTGAGCCTGGCACACAGTGTGTGGCGGGAATTTTTTAATATTCTGCATTGAGACAGCAAATTTTCAGGGTCATGGCTGAACTGCCTGAGCTGTTTAACTGCGTCATCCGGGCATTCACTGGTTCTGATCAGAATATATCCCCTCTTTTTTTGTTTTATCTGGCGTTTCCTAAGTATTCTGATATTTTTTTTGTCCCAGTGTCTGCGCATTTTTCTGTAGGAATCCTGAACAACGGAAAATCTTGTGGCTTTGTCTGCAAGTTCAGGGATGGTTGTTTTCAGAAACGAGGCGCATGTCAGGATTTGTGTGTCCGTGACAACTTCAATGAATGGAGGCAGGCACCAGCTTAACTGGTTAAGCATGGCCTTTGTGCTGAGAGGTTGACTTTTCAGATGCGCACGGTGCAGGTCGATTATCAGGAATCGGCAATTTTTTTTATTAAACAGAATGTTGTTTAGGTGGAAATCCGGTTGAAAGAACCCTGATGCCGCAAGATCAGCAAGAAATTCAGCAAATGCCTGGCATATCCTGCGATGCTCCCATGAATTTGTTTGAGCCCACTCAGTGTCAATAAAGGTTTGAAGGTCGGCTCCTTTTATTTCCTTGGTAACAACGTAGCTCCAGCCATTACGGGAGCCGAAAGCAACTGGAGGAGCCGTAAGTCTGCGGGAATGTAATATCTGAGCCAGATTAAATTCTTTCAAGGCGGGGTCTCTAAGGTATCGCAATAGAATACCCGTCCTGAATGCCTTGATGTAGAATCCGTCTGCTCTTAAGACAATACGCGATGGTGCCTTTTTAACAAGCGTGACATTTTTGTCGCTCCAGATGGATGAGGGTGCAAAATTGTGCTGGATTATATGCCAGTGTTCAGGACAGTCAGTTGGAAAAGGTGCTGAAGCAATCAGGGCACGCATTAGCCGGGAAGCCCTGTAGTTTCAATAACTGCATGAAACACCTCATCTACTGAAATCAGGGACATGCAGTCTGGCGAATCACAGTATTTTTCAATACATGGGGTACACGGCATTGCTTTTTTGACGACTGTGTGGAGGTGTGTATCCTGTATCGGGGCAATACATCTGGTCCTTGTCGGTACAAAGAGTGAAACAGTCGGTACCTTTAAGGCAACAGCCGCATGGAGTGGACCAGTATCATTGGTTACGAACACATCAAGCCCCTTGAGAGCTGCCGGAAGTTTTGCAAGCGGTATTTTACCTGCAAGATTTATTATTCTTCTGTCAAAGTCTAACTGCTTTTCCGTGATTGCTTGAGTCAGTTTTTCTGCCTCGGAACGGTCTGCCGGCCCTCCAAGCAAAACTATACTTGCCTTATCAAAGTGTACAAGCAGCCTTTTACCAAGAGCAGCCCAGTTTTCTATTGGCCAGGTCTTGTACATTCCTGATGCCGAAAATTGAAACCCTATTTTGGGCAGTAATTTTTCGGTAATCCTCTTTTGACCAAGGATAGCCTGCCAGAATTCGTTTGTTTCATGTCTGGAAACAGGCAAAACCATTTTTGTTGTCAATAAAGGTTCGGCAACGCTCCCAAACAGGAGACGCAACACATCCAGTCGCTGCTCTATTGCATGTTTGTCAGGGAAATATTCTGTCCTGGCAGAAAGGAAGGGAGCTGTCATTTCATCTCGCTGTCCAATCCTTACAATAAATGGTATGCCTGCGAGAAATGCCACTTTTACCGGGCATGGGTCGCTATCATGCAATGAGATACACAGGTCGTATCTGTTTTTTTTGAAGGTTGACAAAAGCTCCAGGCTGCCGCGGCACCTTCCCCTGTATTTCAGAATTTTATTGATGTAGGACAGATTCCTGAAAAGAGAGGCGAAACGGTCTCTGACCAGTAGGTCAATTTGTGCTTGAGGAATAAGTCTTGTGAGAGATCTTATGGCAGGAATGGCAAATAAGGTGTCGCCCATGGCAGTACAGGATATAACCAGAACTGACCTGATGGTTTCAGGATTGAATTCATCAAGGGATTTAAGAGTATTTTCCCCTTTAATTTTTTTTGCCAGAAGACAAGTATCAACTGGTAAATTGCGTAAGAATCTCATTAAATACAGAGACTAAAAACATATACCCGTAGTGTCAATAAGCCAGGTCCAAACAGTGCCTGTTATGGTTTTCCGCAGTGAAAATATCTTGAGCTTTCACGTAACTTCTCAATAAGTCCGTGCAAATTCTCCTGCATCTGCCCTGAACGATGCAATATGAAAGTTTATACTGAAACAAAAAGGGATACCATACGGCGGTATCCCTTTGAATAATCAATATGTTCCTTATAGCTGATTTGCTTCACGCCATCATGTTAAGAAGCGCTCCTCCGCCTTCTCCATCTGATCCTGCCCAGGTGTTCAGGATATCTTCAGGCGGCATCTGTCTGACTATTTCACCTGT
>WFRY01000216.1 GCA_015486315.1 Desulfobulbaceae bacterium | reverse complement strand
GGTTATCCTGTTCCTGGAGGAAACGGCCATGGTAAAGCGCCGCCGCCTTTTGCAGGAGAGCGAATTTATCTTCAATGTGTTCGGTGGGGACTGTAACAGATGTGGAGATACAACGTTCAAACGTCCAGGTGTCGAGCCAGCATAATTGTGGTCTGTCCCCATTTTATACCATTTTATACTGTTAGTTACACTTGACTTTTCGGATCGATAGGCTTACCGTATGACACAAGCTTAATCGATAAGGAGTGCACAATGGAAGCTGTTAAAATTTCCCCCAAATTTCAAGTTGTCATCCCTAAAAAAGTCAGAGAATCCATGCAACTCAGACCAGGGCAACAAATGCAGGTTATTGAATATGGCAATCGTGTAGAACTCATTCCAATCAAAAGTGTAGAATCAATGCGCGGTTTTATGAAGGGGATTAATACCGAATTTACACGCGAGGATGATCGATTATGAATGTCGTCGACTCATGCGGCTGGCTTGAATACTTTAGTGATGGTCCCAATGCAGAGAAATTTTTCAGTCCTATCCAGAAAACAAGCACTCTTATTGTTCCAACCCTCAGCATGTATGAAGTTTTCAAGGTAGCGTTAAGGGAAAAAGGAGAAGACTCTGCCTTGCAGGCTGTTGCTGTTATGAAGCAAGGGAAGGAGGTTGGCTTGAGCAGTAATTTGGCTATCCTGGCAGCCAGGACAAGTTTTGACCTGAAAATGCCTATGGCCGATGCTATTATTCTGACAACGGCTCGATTTTATCAGGCAACATTATGGACCCAGGATGATGATTTTGCCGGAATTAGCGATGTGAATTATTTTACAAAACCATCAAACAAGAAAGCCCAAGCGTGACAAATATGTGGGGATGTGGGGGGCAAGTTGAGTATTAAAAGAAACGTGGTCTGTCCCCGGAATTCGCGGAATTCGCATCCCCCCCTGCACCCGCATAAAGCCGCGGGATGCAGGGGGAAAGGAAAGTGACAAAGTGACAAATAAATCAAAGAGTCCTAATCCTTAATACAACGGACACTACAGCCGAGCGCACGGACGGCGCTGGTTGTGCCAGCCTCGTTGTTGGTAAAGAGCAAGATGCGGCCTTGGCTGCTACTCACCCCACTCGACCAGTACTTGCCGTAGATGCTTACTTTGACGACTGGGGCAGTGCCGTCATAGCAGCCGCGCCACCCCGCCGCAACAAGCCTGAGAGGTGAAGCGAAGGCTCCTGCGGCATCCCGATGAGTGCCCCAGGAATCTACTTCAGTCTGCCATTCCGCCTCAGTCGGCAGTCTGAAACCGGCTGGACAAGGATTATTAAAACTTGATTCACTTGCCCACAAAGTATCATCTGGAGTAATTCGCCAGTCATAGGGATAGTCAGAAAGCGAAATAAAATAATCATTTTCCGGGTAGTCACTCCTGCTTGTAGTTACTGGGCTGGTGCGATACTCGTGCCCATCGCCTTTACGCCCCCATTGGTACAGGGAACCATACGCATCAGGATCAGCAATCTTGGTCGCTACCCGTAACGCACCAAGATTTCTATCCATCCATACCTGCCCGGCTGAGGTGACCGTTGGCACGCCAGCGGTGAAGGTTATGGAACCATTGATCTCCAGTGCACTCCCCGGAGTCGTGGTGCCGATGCCCACATTTCCATCCGGTCTGATCACCATGGCAACAACATCGGGATTTTCTTCCGAGTCAACGGCATTTTCTGTTTTAAAAACCAAACCGCCCCGGTATCCCTGGGCACCATAAGCATAGATGCCGGCAATGTTTTTTATATTACTGAAGTTAGTATTATTCCATGATCTTCTAAAGCCGATACCGTAATATGGTTGTGCCGGATCTAATCCGCTTACGGGTGATTCGCTGTTATTGGTTTCCGTGAGATAGAGAGTGTGTTTGCCGGCAATGTTCTCAATTGCCGAATTGGCAATATGCAGGCTTGCCTCTGGTGATTCCGTCCCTATGCCCAGGTTGCCGAAAAATGTTGCGTTGCCATCGACGCTTAATTCGCCGGCAGCCTTGAGGATGCCATCAAAATAACCGGCATAGCCGCCGGTTGATTTCCCGTAAACACCGTAATCCGGAGTTCCCAGCCGACCTTCATTGCCGGTGTTGCCATTGATGCCGTCTACGCCTGTACTGTCAAGGCTGTAGCCATAAATACCGTTAGAGGAAGAACTGTAGCCATATACACCATAACCAGTACCGGTATTGCTTCCCATGATGATAGCTGCAGGAGAAACAGTAGCCCCTGACAAGTTCAAAGGCAGGCCTAAATCAAGACGAACATCCCCCGAACTGCCTCCGCCACTCAGGCCCGTACCGGCAATAACCCCGGTGATGTCGCCGGAGTCATTGTCTTCCCCGTCGGCAAAACCGGCGGGGATGTCGGACAGTTCAGTCCAGGAAACTCCGTCTTTTAACGCCTCCGGTACTGTGGGATCGGTCTCTTCGGTGATACCGACCTGGTCACCATCGGCAATCTCCGCCGGGATATTCTGGAGATTTCCCCAGGTCAGGTCATCCAGGGTTGCGGCGCCAACCTGAGCCGCAGTGACCTGGTGAGGATTGTCGGTGCTGGCCGCATGGGCCGACTGGTCAAGTGCTGTTGCTGTGTAGCCATCCAGAGTTGCGGCATTTTCCGCCTGCAAAGCAAAGGCGACGCTGGTCAGGCGCTGCCGGGGCAACAGGGGTTCCGTCCCCACGGTTACTTCCAGCCAGTAGTTGCGGCCGGGATCCTCAAACAAGGATGAGTCAAGGGGGGTTGCGGCCCCCAGTTTCACCGCATAGATGCCGTCAACCACCTCAACATTCTGGGATTCCACCCAGATGGGGCTGCCGCCGGTATCTGTTTCTTCAATGAAAATTTTAAACGTCATGCTGATCGGGGCGACCGTGGTCAGCGGCGCACCATTTTCCAGGATTTTCCCCTGGTAATTGATTAAGCCGGGAGTTGCCGCAACCGGCGCAACCAGCAAAATTGTCAAGATGAAACCGATGCATAAAAATACGACTGCCTTTCTGACCTTTGCCATGAAACTGCCCCCATACATGCTTGTAAAACTACGAGATACGTGCCTATATGCTAACATGAAGATATATCTATGTAAGGTGATAAGAAATCGCTTTCCGGTCAGAGATGCCGTGGCAGGAAATCAGGAGAAAATCAGGTGTACCCCCAAAGAATTCAGCGACAAAACAGGTCCTCATGGCACCGTCTTCGGCTGTTCTTTTTCTCGAAACATTCTCTGCGCAATCTGCCTACACTACAGTTCAAGCAATAAACTCAATGTTCCCAAAAAAATCAAATAAGACTACAAAATAGCATAAATTCCGGGGACAGTATATATATTTTTGCTGAGCTGCTTGAATCTGCTACTTTTCTGCCATGGCAAGAATAGCAAGAGTTATATGTCCTGGAATTCTCATCATGTGACCCAATGTGGGAATCGTCGGCAACCTGTTTTTTTCTGTGACGATGATTATCTTGGCTATATCGATTTGCCTCCTTTCCCATGGATGAGCGTCATCTCTTTGCAGCATTACGCTATGTGGAGATGAATCCGCGGAATTCCGCGGACAGTATATATATCTTTCGAAAATTCATCATAAATAACAGCTGATTGGAAGAACCTATTAAAAGCGAGACAGTGAACGGGTCGAGCGACGACGGTCAAATCGTTACAGGAGGAGCTAATCGACTATCCCCCTTCACCATTTCCTAATAAGTGATAAGCACAGAGCCGGTTTCATTGGGTAAAATAGCCATAGGCCTGGTAATTGTAAGGGGGTAGTTGCCGCTGCCGGAGTAGGTTCCCGGTGTTATGTATAGCCGGGCACCTGTTGCATACTTACCGATGAGATTTACGCCCTCACTTATTGTGTTGAACGGATTGGCACTTAACCCTGTTTCCGTACCGGTTGCATCTCTGTTCACATACACATAACGGGGGCGCCAGTTTGCCACCGTGTCACGGGTCCAATTATGTGACAGGCGCATGTCTGCAGAATCGGGTTCAGTATAATCTATGCCCAGAGGTCCCCGGTTGACCCCGGCACCATCTATATAATCGATATCAGG
>WFRY01000215.1 GCA_015486315.1 Desulfobulbaceae bacterium | reverse complement strand
TTTCAATCATCCTTGATCTTGAGCACTTTTCCGGTGACGGGGTCCACAAACACTTCTTTTTTCTTGCCGGTGGTCTGAAGAATCTTGACCTCATAGACAAGATAACTGTCCTCTTCATCCACCTTGGCTTTGACAACCTGCCCGGGCACTGCCGTCTTGGCCGCCTGGATAGCAGGGATTATGGGAACTTTAATCTGCTCCATTGCCTTGGTTTCGGATTCAAAAATTCCAATCTTAATGGAACCTGTAAAATCCTTGGCCAGCAGACAGGTCGAGGAGAACAACACCATAGCCACAGAGGTTAATACAATACGCTTTTTCATTTTTTCTCCTGAATACGTTCAAATTGGCCGGTCGAAAACAAATGTTATCGCCAGTGCTTATATGCTTCACGTCTCAAGACGTTTTTTTCTAGTAAAATAAGCCTTGAGGGTTTTCGGCTGGATATAGACATCCAACCTCAGCAATTATGAACACCATAGCAGACGAACATTACCGGAAGATTATCCCAACATTATCATTTGGTAATGTTGGGGAAGGCAGGAAAGGGGAAAAAAGAGATCTGCAGCTCAGAGGGGGAGTTGGACTATAAAACAGCTGCCGTTTTTCCCGTCACTTTTTACAGTTACGGAACCGTTGTGCTTTTCGGTAATGGAGCTGACCAGGGCAAGCCCCAGGCCATTTCCGGAAATGGAACGACTGGCATCCCCACGATAAAAACGGTCGAAAATGCGTTCTCGGTCTATTTGCGGGATACCCGGCCCGTTATCGACAACGGAAAGAACAGCATGTTGATTCTCAGGAGCCAGAGAAATGATGATTTTTCCATCTGCCGGAGTAAACTTGATCGCATTATCAAGCAGGTTGGCCAGGAGGCGCTGTAAGCTGTTTATATTGCCGGTAATAAAAAGCGGCTTTTTCCGGATCTGGACAGTCAGGCTGATCTCTCTGTCTTCGGCGGCCGGCTGGTACAACTCCACAGCCATGTTCACTATCCGGGCCAGATCAACCTGCTCCATGGTCATGACCTTAAGTCCGGCATCGATTTCAGCAAGTTCCAGAATGGTGTTGATCTGGCCGACCAGTCGATCACTCTCTTCAATGACGGTTACTGCCATATCACGGTAGGACGTCAGGTCACCATCCCTGGTCAGTGTGATTTCCGCGACACCACGCATACGGGTAATGGGCATCCGCAGATCATGGGCCACATTATTGATGACCCCTTTCAGCTCGTTGATGAGACCAGAAATCCGTTGCTGCATTGTGTTGAACATGGCAGCCAGGGCCTCGATCTCTTCGCCCCGGTTGCCGCTGCTGATGGGTTGATCCAGATCACCGGCTGCAATGCGGCCGGCGGCTGCCGTTACTTCACGGACCCCGCCCATGGCCCGGCGGGCAATCAGATGGGCACCGATCCCGCCGAGGATGAGAATGAGAAGGAAGGTTGTTGAAAACGTTTCCCGGTAGGACTCCAAGACCTCATCCTTATCATCGGCGACCCCGGCCTGCAGGAAAAAGCCATCCTCCAGGCGGGCTGTAATAATTCGAGTGGGATATTCATGTCCGGAAAGACGCAAACGCGTGATTTGATCACCACTCTCCGGAAAGGATATGGGGAAGTGGCTCCCTGATTTCCAGGCCGTAAGATCCGAAGTAATGATCGGCTTGCCGCCGGAATCGAGCAGGCGGAAAAAGATCCGTTCCTTCCCTGTTGCAGTGGATTCAATGAAAAATTCCTCCTGCAACCCCTTACGACCTCCCTCCGCCCTGGTTTTGATGAGTTCGCGGATGGTGGCCCGCAGCCGGTCATCGGTCTGCTGGTTCAGGTTATAGGCAATATGAACATAGACAAGGAGAAAGGCCCCCAGTGACAGCACACCGAACAGCAGGCTATAGGAAAGCGTCAGACGTCTGGCAACGGTGGAGAAAAATTTACTCTGCACGTTGGTTACCTTTTTTCATCCAGAACGTAGCCGACACCCCGGACCGTATGGATGAGGCGTTGTTTTTTTTCGCTGTCAACTTTATCCCGCAGCCTGCAGATACAGGCCTCAACCACGTTGGTCTGGGGATCAAAATCATAGCCCCAGACCTGTTCCAGGATCATCATCTTGGAGATCACCCGCCCCTTGTGCTGGAGCAGATAACTGAGTAGTGCAAACTCTCGTTGCTGCAATTCGATCTCCTGCCCTCCTCTGGACACTTTACGGGCAAGAAGATCAAGCTCAAGGTCGGCAACCGTGAGCAGAGATTGTTCGGAAGTCGGTTGACTGCGTCGCAGGAGTGCGAGCAGACGGGCAACAAGTTCGGCAAAAGAGAAAGGCTTGACCAGGTAGTCATCCCCTCCGGCCTTGAATCCGTTCAGTCGGTCTTCCACCGTTTTCCGTCCACTTAAAAAAAGGATCGGCATGGTCGATCCGGCAGAACGCAGCTGTTCAACAAGACTCAGGCCGTCAAGTTCCGGCAGCATGATATCGACAATTGCGGCATCAAACGTATCTTCAAGACCAAGATCAAGCCCTGTTCTGCCATCAGCGGCATGACGCACGGAAAACCCCTCTTCCGCCAGCCCTGATTTAATGAAATCAGCCGTCTTTTTGTCGTCTTCAATAAGGAGGATGGTTGCCATGATTATCTGTTTTCTATTGTTTGCATAGGATTTTTCCTCCAGCGTTCCGTGGCCATATAGATGGTAGGCAGAAGGTTCAGGGTAAACAGGGTTCCAGTGGTCAGGCCACCAAAAAGCATGATGCCGAGAGGCTGCAGCAATTGCGGGCCGTCGCCAAGGCCGAGGGATGCGGGAATCAGGGCCAGCAATGTTGTTAAATGGGTTAAGATCATTGGCCGGGTTCGGACGTGAGCGGCCCCCCTCACGAATTGCCTCCATGCCCTCCATGCCCTGTTTGCGGAATTTTCGGGCAAAGGTAAGCAGCATAATACCATTATTAGTTGAAACACCTATCAGGGTGATAAAACCAATAAACACCGTCAGGTCGACAGGCTGCCTGGTCAAAAACAGAGCCACTGCCGCTCCGGTAAAATCCAGGGGCAGTTTAACCAATACCACCAGCGGGTCAAGCAGGTTGTCCAGCTGCAGGGCAATAATACCATAGACCAGCAAGGCCGAGCCAAGCAGAACCCAGAACATCTGCGAGGCGGTTTTGATGAATTGACCGTATTCACCGGTATAGGCGAACTGAATAGTCGGCGGCAAATGGAGACCGGCAATGACCGTGTCCAGATCACGGATAACGGCCAGGGGATTTCCGTCAATTTCCGCTGTCAGGGTAAGGGAACGGAGGCCATGCTGGTGGGTAATGGTGGGATGGCTGGAACTTTGCCTGATATCAGCCACCTGGCTCAAGGGAACGGTCCCACCGTCTGTCCTCGGCACAGCTATCTGCTCAATATCTTCCGTCCGTTTGCGGGAGTCGGCTTGAAAACGCAGGAACACCGGGACAGGCATCTGATC
>WFRY01000214.1 GCA_015486315.1 Desulfobulbaceae bacterium | reverse complement strand
GTGGAGGCACAACGCATCAAAAGTCTATCACTGTGCAGGATGGCAAGAGCTATACCTATTATGTTCGTTGCCAGGATAATGCAACAGGGGTGGCGAATACAAATGATACGCAAATCTCTTTCTCAGTTGATACTTCCGGTAGTCCTTCAGAACCTGATTCAGGGCCGGTCCGCAGTAACCCGCAACCGGCTTATACCATAACGACAAACTCGACCACGCTTAAGATCGACACCGATGTTGCTGCAACCTGTAATCTATCAACTACGGCGGGGGTAGACTACTTTGACATGCAGAATTCTTTTGATACAACCGGTGGTACGCTACATGAAGAACCGGTGACCGGTCTGACAGAGGGACCAAAAACGTATTATGTTCGTTGTCGAAACAGTAGTACCGGCGATATAAATACTACGGATTATGAGATCAGTTTTATAGTTAATCTTCTGGCAGGACCTGAGGTCAGCAATCCCCAACCTACGGGTACTATCGCGACGAATTCTCCAATACTTGAGGTAAGCACTGATCAAGCAGCAAATTGTAATTTGTCAATTACAGCAGGTGTTGATTATTTTGCCATGCAGAATTCCTTTGAAACAACAGGGGGGACACTGCACAAAGAGCCCGTCAGCGGGCTGTCGGAAAAAATACATAAATACTATGTTCGTTGCCGTAATACTGCAACTGGAGCAGTAAATACTACAGATACTGTAATCGAATTTACCGTTAATACCGGCGCTCCTAATATTTCCGACTTGAAACCAAGTGGAACGGTTGCAACAGCTTCACCTACCATTAAAGTTGTTACCGATGTAGTTGCAACATGTAAATATGCTACGGTTCCAGATGTTGATTATAATAATATGGATGATTTTGATAATACGGGAGGGACGTCACATGACTATTCGGTTACGCCTCCACTGACAGATGGAGAAAAACATTATTATGTCCGTTGTGAAAATAGTGTAACCAAAGTGGTCAATGTATCAGATGCTGAAATTACATTCACAGTTGATACCAATTCAGCATCAACGCTGTTGAATACCTTTGACAAAACAGAAACTTTGCTTGCCGGTGTCAGTGCAGGAGTAGGCAACTTTCTTCTGCCGTCGGCCCATGCCGTGGATGTCACCAATCCAATTGAACCTGGAGACCCGACTACGCCTACCCCTGATCCGACCCCTGATACCGACTCATATCTCAACAAGGGCGGGTACACCATTGACGGTTCCGGCAGCGGGGTTTTCGGTTCTATTCTGGAAAAGCTTACTCCCGACACCAAATACTATGTGCGGGCCTATGCCATTGTGAACGGCAGGATTTTTTATGGACCCCAGGTTGATTTTGAGACAGGCAGTGCCTGTTTTATTGCCACTGCCGCCTATGGCTCCATGCTGCATCCGGCGGTTGCAGTGCTGCGTGATTTCCGTGATCGGTTTTTAACTACCAGCAGTTTCGGACGGCAGCTGGTCGGCTGGTATTACAAGAATTCTCCACCCATTGCCGACAAAATTGCCGCATCTGAAAGCCTGCGTCTGCTGACCCGGGCTGTTCTCCTGCCGCTGATTGCCGTGAGCTGGCTGCTGCTCCATCCGGCTGCTGGTGTTTTGTTTATAACTGTTATCTGTCTGACCGGGTTATGGTTCCGGTCACGGCGGCATCATCTTGTTACCCTGTAGCCATGAAGATATGCGAAAAATATTAATAATATCGCAAGCTGACTATGCTGTAGGAGCCCGCCCCTGCGGGCGATTGGTGGCGAAAATATCAACTTAACGCATAATTATCGCCCGCAGGGGCGGGCTCCTACATTGTGCAACCAGTTGTGTTATTTTATTTATCGTAGCCTGACGGCTATGCTTGTGGCCCATTTCAACTTGAAATTTAACTGTACTTTTTTTCATGCATACAAAAAAACGACTTGCATCCCAGCAGGGATTCACCCTTATTGAACTTATGGTGGTTATGGTCATTCTCGGCATTTTAGCCGGAATGATCGTGCCCAGAATCATGGATCGTCCGGAAGAGGCACGCCGGACCAAGGCCGGGGTTGATATCCAGGCCCTGCAACAGGCCCTGCAGCTCTATAAGCTGGACAACGGCCAGTACCCGACCACCGAACAGGGGTTGCAGGCGCTTATTGAGGTCCCATCCGTGGGCCGGCTGGCAAAGAAATGGCGTAAGGGCGGCTATCTTGACAAGAACTCTGTGCCCAAGGATCCCTGGGATAATGATTTTGTTTATATCAGTCCCGGTCTGCATGGTGATTTTGACCTGATGTCCTATGGACCGGACGGGGAGCCGGGCGGTGAGGACATGGATGCAGACATCAACAGCTGGGAACTGTAAAGGTATTGTTCAGCGCAGGGGCCGGGAGAATGCAGAGAGCCGGAGGTGTTAAGCACCGGCTTTATCTGCCCCGCCGCGTCTCTGTGCTGCGTTTTTACCGGCCCCCGGGGGAGGAGGAACGTTGAACAGGGGTCCCGGTCTGTCGGAGCAGGGGTTTACCATGATAGAGCTTATCGTGGTAATGGTGTTGATCACCATGATGACGGCCTTTGCCATACCGAAAATCAGGTCCAGTCTGTTTACCGATGAACTCAGGGGTACGGCCCGTAAGTTTATCGGTCTTGTTTCTGAAGCCGGTCAGGATGCCCGCGTTAAAAGAACCGAAGTCCTGCTCCGTTATGACCGGCAGCAGCATGTTTTTACCACCGGCCCTGTTGAGGGGAAAACTCTTCAGGACAGGGAGCAGCGATACCCCGGGGTACTGGTGCCTGAATCGGTTGAGGTCGTGGATATTGCCACTGCCCATGGCGGCACAAAGAATCAGGGTGAGCTGGCAATTCGTTTTAATTCCCGCGGCTATGTGGATAAGACGGTTGTCCATCTGCAGGGTGACGACGGAGACGAACTCAGTGTGATATTGTCCCCTTTTCTTGGTGTAACCAGGGTGCTTGAGGGATACGTCTCCCTTGATGATGACCGGTTTACCTCTCAAGGTGATTAAGGTGGTGAGTATGACCGGTGCAGGAGACTCAGGCTTTACCCTGCTGGAGGTTATGGTGGCTGTGGCCATCATTGCCATCTCTTTTGTGTCCTTGCTCGGTTCTCAGTCCCAGAGCATTTCCATTGCCACAATTTCCCGTTTTGAAACAACTGCTTCCATGTTGGCAAGGAAAAAACTTGCCGAAATAGGGAGCAGTACTGTTGCGGATCTGAGTGGTTCGGCCGGGGATTTTGCCGATGATTTCAGCGACTATCACTGGCAGACCGAGGTAAGCGATTTAACCGAGGAGGAAACCGGTATCACCGGGGCCGAAGATATGCTGAAGGTTGTCGACTTGACCGTGAGCCGGGGAGATGATGAAAACATGGTTTATCGGGTCCGCACCGTGGTCATGACGAAGATTGAACCTGCAGAGAAGAAGTAAAAGAGTGCAGAATGTGAAATTATTTTTGATTGCACCCTCAGGCTGTCTCCGGCTGACAACATGCCGGGATGCCGGAGTTGCCTGCAATTACGTTCGTCATCCCCGAATGTAGTTATCGGGGATTCAGGCGTTTTACCACCACTTATTGTGAAGTTACATCCCGTTATTTAACGACTTTTGTATAACAGGCCTGAGTAGTTACGTTACAATTACAGGAATTCCCGGGGAGATGATGAACAGGCGGACAGGCAGTGCTGGTTTTACCCTGCTTGAGATCATGCTTGCCATGCTGGTGCTCTCCATGGTCGTTTCCATGGTCTCGGTTACCCTCTCTGCGTCCATAGCAGCCATTGATGCTACCCGGGAGCAGGGGGAGATCTATTACCGGGCCCAGGTGGCCATGGAGCGGATCAGCGAAGATCTGGCCTCGGCCCTCCTGCCTCCGGATGTGGAGTTTATCAGCACCAACGACAGCAATAATGAGGATATCCTCTCCTTTGCCTCCATGGCCCACATCGTGTTTGATACCGAAAACGGCCGACCGGGGATCGGCATAATCGGTTATTCCCTCCGTCCGGGAGAGATTGACGGGCAGCTGCTGCTCCTGCGCAGTGATGTGTTGTATCTGCCGCAGGAGGAGCGTGAACAGGGAAACGGCGACGTGGAGGCCTTTCTTCTCTGTGACCGGCTGCGGTCGGTTCGTTTTACGTTTTTAGACCGCAATGGAGAAGAGCTTGAGGCCTGGAACAGCACCGTTGATGAAGGAGATGATACTGCTCAGCGGCTGCTGCCGGCGGCGGTTTCCTGCCGTCTGGAATTCTGGCTTAATCAGGAAGAGGAGAGCAGTATCAGTTTTGAAACCACCGTGCTCCTGCCCGTAGCCCTGATTCAGCCGGAAAACGATAAGGAGCAATAAAGTGCTGCGCGACTGTTCGGGGATGGCACTGGTTCTCACCTTGCTTACGGTCAGTTTCCTGGTGGCGGTTACGGTCCAGCTGGGAACCTCGGTGAACTGGCAGATGCAGGCTGCTGCCAACCAGAGAAATGTCGTCCAGCTTGATGCCATGCTCCTGTCCGGCCTGAACCTGGCCCGTGCCGCCCTGTTGGCGGATCAGCAGGAAAATGATTTTGATTCAGCACTGGACAGCTGGGGGAGCTTTGATCCCGAGACCCTGTCCGGAATATTCGGCAACGGCAGGATGGGGATTACGGTTACCGATCTGTCCGGATTGCTGCAGGTGAATGCGCTGGTGTTGACCGATGATGAGAAGAAACGGCGGGCAAGGGAAGAACAGGCCGCTGACCGGGTAAAGAAACCGAAATCACGCCGACAGAAGAAAAAACCGAAAAAAGATCCTGAAAAAGTCCAGCGGGAGCTCTGGAAACGGTTCCTCCTGTCGGAGAACATCGGTCTTGAAGATGAGGATGCAGCCCTGTCTCTGGTCGACAGCCTTGCAGACTGGCTGGACAAGGATGATGATGAGCGGGAAAATGGTGCGGAACAGGGATATTACGCCTCCTTGAATCCGTCCTATGTTCCGGCAAACGGGCCGATTATTTTTTCTGAAGAACTCCTTCTTGTCAAGGGCTGGAATAAAACACTGCTCTATGGTAATAAAAAACACTCCGGTATTATTGCTGATCTGTCCATTTATGGAGAGGATGGAAAGATAAATATAAATACGGCCCCAGCATTGGTTCTGCAGGCCTTAAGCGATGCAATGACGGAAGAGTTTATCGCTGATCTGATAGAATTTCGGGATAATCAAGACAACAGAGACCTGTTGGCCGAAGCCGGCTGGTACCGCGGGGTCAAAGGCTTTCCCGGTGATATCACCTTTGACAAGGATATGCTCACAACAAAGAGCAGTTATTTTATGGTAACCATAACAGCCGAAATTGACGGACTGACTCGTACAGGCAGCGGCGTCATTCACCGGATGGACGACTTTGAACAGCAGCTGCTGTACTGGAAAGTAGAGTAGCTGCCATAAGAATCCGCCGCAGGCGTAGCCTATACCTTAAACCTTATACCTTTTTTTCATGGCCCAACGTACTCTTGGTGTTGACATAAGCGATGATCTGCTGAGCGCAGTCGTTGTTGCCGGTAAGGGAAAGGAAGGCCGGGTGGTGGCCTGTGCAT
>WFRY01000213.1 GCA_015486315.1 Desulfobulbaceae bacterium | reverse complement strand
GCCTGGTCGGCCTCGTTTACTAAAAAATGGTATGGCGAAAAGCGTCTCTACAATTTCGGCCCGACCTTTGCCGGCGGCCGCAAAACCGAGCCCGGAGCAGAGCCCGATCTGATCCGTACAGCTGCGGACCCTCTCTCGCCTGTCCTGGTCAGGGCAACGGCCCTGGCCCTGCTGGGCAGATACCGGCCCGAAGACGTCCTGCCGACCTTCAGGGAGGCACTGCAGAATGAAAATGGTATACTACGAAGGGCCGCCTTGCTCTACCTGCCCGGGATTGCCCCGGACGAACTGGTCAAACTTGTCACGCCGTACCTGCAGGATCCGATTAAAGGAGTCCGTATCGAAGCGGCCCGGGCCCTGACCGCTCTTCCGTCAGATCGGATTCCGGAGAGATTTGCCAGACAGTACAGCAAAGCCCTGGCTGAGTTTCGCGGGGCCGCGCTCTATTCAGCCGACTTTGCCGCCTCTCGCCTCAATCTCGGTACCCTGGCCATGCATGAGGGGAAACTCGAAGAGGCGGAAGAACAGTTTAAACAGGCCGTGGCCATTGATCCTGACTTTATTTCGGCCCGCTCAAACCTGGCCGTGCTCTACAGTCGGCAGGGAAAAAACGACCTGGCCGAGGAGCAGCTTCGCACAGCCCTGGTTCGCAATCCGGATCTTGGCGATATCAACTACTCCCTGGGGTTGCTGCTCTCGGAAGAAAAAAAATATGATGAAGCCGCCGATCATCTGGCCAGGGCAGCGGCAGCCATGCCGGCAAATGCCAGGGTCCACTATAATCTCGGCCAACTGCTTGCCTTCCTGGGCCGTGACGCCGAGGCGGAACAGGCCCTGCAGCAGGCCGTGTTGCTTGCAGCGGACAATATCCAGTTCATGGCCCCATTGGCCCGGTTTTACCTGCAGCGCCGCCGATTGCAGGAGGCCTCAAAACTGGCCGAAAAAATGCGTGCGGCTGCACCGGACAACCCACTTGGCCAACAGCTGTTGGATTATATTGAGCAGCAGGGGCAATAAAGTGACATGATCAACATCCTGAAGTCATATATCCTGTTCAGTATTTATGCGGCAACTTTTCTCTGGCCGGGCACAGTGCTCTCAGCCCAGGAGCCGAATCCTGCTCTTAAACGAGTTCTGGCCATAACTTCCTCCAGGCAGGGATTACCCTGGACCTATAATATTGAACAGGGACTGCGTAAAGGTTTATCCACCGCCGCCTTTCCCATTGAACTTGACCTTGAATACTTAGATCTGCAACGGTATCCGGACAAGGCCTACCAGGCAAAAATTGTTGAACTGTATACCTATAAGTACCGTCAACAACAAATAGATATGATTGTCAGTTTTGGCGGCGATTCAACAAACTTTCTGCTGAAAAATGGTCTGCTGTCGATGTTTGGTGATATTCCCATGCTCTTGATCAGCAAGAAGAAAGAGTCTATTCCCGCCGAGTTACTCAAGACAAACAGGATAGTCATGAGCTTGGGATTTACCATCGGCAAAACCGTACAGCTTGTTTCGAAGTTACTTCCCGGTACCAGCGATCTTTATCTTATATCCGGAAGTTCACCAGCCGATCACAGG
Organism: Desulfobulbaceae bacterium; assembly: GCA_015486315.1. Classification (GTDB taxonomy): domain Bacteria; phylum Desulfobacterota; class Desulfobulbia; order Desulfobulbales; family Desulfobulbaceae; genus Desulfobulbus_C. Next base: position 4,521 of record WFRY01000213.1, on the reverse strand, counting down.
CTGCAACAACGGGCCGTCAAATCCCTTGATGCACTGCAGAGCCCATTGCATATCCACTATATCGATGATTTGTCTGCAGAGGACCTTCTTGCCCGGGTAACGCAGCTGCCGAAAAATTCCGCGATTATTTATCTGTCGGTATTTCGTGATGCCAGGGGGCAATCCTTTATTCCACGGGAATTGCTTACAGATATTTCAAAAACAGCCACGGTCCCGGTGTTTGGCATACTTGATACCTACCTGGGATATGGAATCGTGGGAGGCGATCTGCTCAGCGCTGAATTCCTTGGCAAAAAATTTGCCGACATCGTCAAAACAACACTTGCAGGTGCAGGGGTGACCGGTTCCCGGTTTGAACATCTGGATAACCCGGTGATGTTTGACTGGCGGCAGCTTAAACGCTGGTCCATTGATGAAAACAGACTACCTGCAGGCAGTATTGTCCGATACCGTGAACATACCCTCTGGACGGATCATAAAAACGAAATTATCGCACTTCTACTGATCATCGCCCTGCAGACATTCGTATTGATTTTTGTGATTATACAACATAAAAGACGCAACCTTGCGGAAGCAGATGCACGCAGATTCAGGGAGGAACGGGACCACCTGGCCCGGGGTCTGGCACTGGGCGAGATATCGGCCTCCCTGGCCCATGAACTCAACCAGCCCCTGGCTGCTATCCGCACCTATGCCCAGGCAGCACTACGTTTTCTCAGCAGTGATCCCCCGCAGCCCGATGAAACCGCAAAATCATTGGCAGGGATTGTCACGGCAGACCGGCGGGCCCAGGAAATTATCCAGAAAATACGCAATGCCTTAAAAGATGATACCATTCTCCAACAGAAGATTGATATGGAGGCATTGCTGCGTGAGGTCAAGCGGCTTGCAAAAAACAGTGCACTTGAGGCAAATGTTACCCTCCGTCTGGGACCTGTTGGACATCTACCACCGGTGGTCGGTGATCCTGTCCTGCTGCAGCAGGTTGTCCTTAACCTGGTCAACAATGCTATTGAAGCCGTTGTCCTGGCCGGACAGAAACACGGCAAAGTGGTGATACAGGCCTTGCAGGAAGATCCCGACACGGTAACTGTTTCCGTGCAGGATAACGGCTGCGGACTTGACCCGGCAGACAGTGAACAGATCTTTGACCCGTTTTATACCAGCAAGCCCGGCGGCATGGGGATGGGGCTCTCCATCTGCCGTTCTATTATTGAAAATCACGGCGGCAGGCTGCGGGCAGCGGCAAATCCGCACCAGGGGACAACATTTTCTTTTACCGTGCTGGTGCAGCAAAAGATTCAGCTATGACAATCGATGATTCCATAGTCTATATTGTTGATGATGATCCATTGATCCGCGACTCTCTGGCACAACTTGTCAAGTCGGTTGGACTTAAGGTCGAGACTTTTTCATCTGCCCGGGCCTTTCTTGATAAGGAAACGGATAAAACGCCCTGTTGTCTTGTCCTGGATATCCGGATGCCCGGTTTGAGCGGACTGGATCTTCAGCAGGCACTGCAAGCCGACAACCGGATGATCCCTATTATTTTCATCACCGGTCATGGTACAGTGCCGGTCAGTGTTCAGGCAATGAAGGCCGGGGCCGTTGATTTTCTCCAGAAACCCTTTGAAGACCAGGAACTGCTCGACGGTATCCACCAGGCCATCCAGCGCAACAGGGCGCAGAGAATTTCCCTGTTGGAGAAAAAAGCCGTAATAAAACGATTTGATTCTCTGACACCGCGTGAACATGAAGTGCTTGACCTGGTCAGACAGGGCTTTCTGAACAAACAGATTGCCGATAAGCTCGGCATGACTGAAAACACGGTGAAAAGCCATCGCCGACGTATCATGCAGAAAATGGAGGCCGACTCTCTGGCTTCATTGATCCGAAAAATCATCAGTATTTCGTAAGTCCTTAAGAAGATCCCTTCCCGTAAACTTTAGTTTACTCCTTTTAAACTAAAGAGTAATCAACAAGTTACACTATTTTGTTGTTTCACTGTCCTATCTATTATAGATATCATAATAAGAATCTTTTTTACTCTATACTGTCAATTTCTGATTTTTTTTTGCTGTGATCTTCCTGGAGATCACAGGTTTTCCAAATTGAGGAAACCAATGAAAATCATGCATACCGGTCACCATGATTACCTGGCCACAGGCGATGTGATCATCGATTATCTCCATGACAATATCTTTAAGCCCATCCAGGTAAAGGATCTCTGCCATATAACCGGCAAAAGTGAGCGGACCCTTGAGCGGATATGTATAAAAATCTTTGCCCTGACCCCCAGAGCCCTGATTCGGAAGCATAGACTTAATGATGTCCGGAAATCCCTGAAGAAAATACCAACAGGTCTTGAAGGGACTGTGACCGAGGTCGCGATACGTCATGGTTTCTTTCACCTGGGGCGCTTTTCAGCAGAGTATAAAAAGCACTTTGGCGAGTTACCTTCGGAGACCATCAGAAATAACAATCCTGCTGCTCTGTAATAATTGTAAGGGGCTATCCATTTTGTTTGCCGTCTGCTCCACAAGATGACCGGCAACAGGGTGCTGGAGCATTTGCAGTTGTTTGTCGGCAAGGGAAAAGTCTTCAAAGTTTTGTTGAACAAGGATCGAGAAAATCTTTTGCGGAGTGCTTTAAAAAAACCTGACCACGGATTGATTGTAACGTATTTTAACTGTCAACCTGATTGGTTATATGCAAACGGGGTCTGTAAATAAGCCCTATTGATTTTAACTTATTTGTTTGGAGAAAAACGATGAAAAAAACACTACTTGCAGTTGCAGCCCTTGCAGTTCTTGCCACCCCCATGATGGCAACAGCCGCCGATGACAGTTTCTATGTCAAAGGCAACCTTGGTCTTGGCATGGCCATGGATACCGATGTGGACAACATGCCCGAACATGCCGGACAGGCTACGGTTACCTATGATTCAGGATTCCTGTTCACAGGTGCCGCCGGCTACGACTTTGCCGGTCCCATGCGGCTCGAGGCGGAATACCTGTGGCAGAAAAACGATGTTGATACCCTGCGCTACAAGAGCAGAATCGGTAATTTTGACCAGGGCGACTTGAAGACCCAGTCCTTCATGCTCAACGGCTACTACGACATTGATACCGGTTCGCCATGGATGCCTTTTGTCGGGCTCGGCCTGGGCTGGTCTAAACTGGACCTTTCTACCCCGGCTCTTCCCTTTGGTGATAACGATGATGTCTTCACTTACCAGTTAATGGGAGGGGTTGCCTATAACTTTAATGCCAACTTTGCTGTTGATGTTCATTATCGGTTTATGGGCACCAACGATGCTACAATTGACGGAGCTGATTTTAACCTGAACTCCAATGACCTGATGCTTGGTTTTCGCTACAGCTTTTAGTCGGAGATTCCACGCCTGGATAACCACTGCATAACACCGGATACCAGAGCAGACATGCTCTGGTATCCGAATAACAAAAGGAGAAAAACGATGAAACCGGGAAAGATTTTACGGGCGCTTCTGGCGGTCTCTACTCTTTTATTCGGCATCATGATAACCTCTGCCTCTGCTACCGAAGTAGTCATGAGTGTGGAGGAGGTCTTTGAAAAAACGGTAGATAACGTCATTGTCCTCTTTGATTCTTCCAGTTCCATGGCGAAAAAATATGGCGATACCAACATGACCCGCCTTGAAGCTGAACGTGAGGTCTTGAACCAGGCCAACATGACGCTGCCCGACCTGGACTGGAACATGGGATTCTATTCTTTCACTCCCAAGGCATGGCATAGCGGCGCCGACATAGAAATTTCTCCCATGGCACCCTACAGCAAGGATAGCGTTGCCAAGGCCATTGCAGCCCTGCCGGCAAAGGCCAGTGGACCGACCCTGCTCCAGCATGGTTTGGAGAAAATTGAACCCGTTTTGGCCGGCCTGAAAGGAAAGACCGCAATCATGGTTTTTACCGACGGTACCTATACCAAAATGAAAAACAGTAAGGATACTCCGTTGACCCTGGCACAGAGGCTCGAAGAAAAATACGATGTCTGTATTTATGCGGTCAGCAGTGCAACAGGTGAAAAAGAAAAGGCCCTTATCAAGGCAATGACGGAACTCAATGACTGTTCCATGGTGATTCCTTTTAACGACCTGCTGGGTAACCCCGGATATACAACCGGCGCCTTATACCAGGTGAAACAGAAAATCGTTTCCATTGATATTGTCGATGACATTTTTTTTGAGTTTAACAAGTATGACCTGCAGCCCCAGTACAAAGAAAAAGTTGCCCTGCTGGGAGAATTTTTGCAAAAGCATCCCGGGGTACGGGTGACTTTTGCCGGATATACCGACGGTATAGGCAGTGAGGGATATAATATGGGGCTTTCCAGAAAACGTGCTGCGTCGGTAGCCGCTTCCCTCTTGTCCGCTGTTGCTATCGATCCGAATCGAATCACCCTGCAATGGTACGGCAAGGCAGATCCGATTGCCACCAATGATACTAAAGTCGGCCGGGCCTTGAACAGGCGGGTCAGCGT
>WFRY01000212.1 GCA_015486315.1 Desulfobulbaceae bacterium | reverse complement strand
TCGGGCATCCCTGCCACTCCTCAAGATGGGAACCTGGATGAACCATGTTCCTGATCAAATGGTTGCGAAAAAAATTTCCATGGAAAAACTTTTCCGTTTTGGAAAAGTTTTTCCTTTTTGCAGAAAAAGATACTTATAAAACCCCTGAGAATGGCTTCTAAAATTATCTTTTTGGCTCTAATTTTGGAGCAATAATTGCTAAAAAAATTAATAGCAGAGGAAATTTCTGATTTCCAACCTCCAATCAGCTGCAAGCTGATTTGAACCGACCCGTTGCCTTTAAGTTTTTAAAATCTGTCTCTCCTCTTGATGTTCACGCGATAAAATTTCCTCAAAAAAGTTCGAGGAATCCAGTGACGTTCCTGAAAGAGAGGGCGTCATAAATCATTGTCCTTTACTGAAAGTATCATGGGGCCTGGCATGTAATTCATGGCAACAGTTGAGGAATGTCAGCGTCACTAATGGATACATAGTTTCCTGGGCGGGAAGGTATGCATCTTCCCTTAGTTCTTGATTCTATGGCCCTAAATCACCGCCTCAAAAGGCGCTGGTTGAATTTTTTATAATTTTTTCAAAATGAAAAAAGGAGGAAAAAATCATGAAAAAGATCTTTTTGATACTTATGGCCTCGCTAGTCATGTCCATTTTGATCAGCCTGCCGGCATTGGCGATCACCATTGATTTCCAGCCGGCAAGCCAGGATGTCACCATCGGGGATCCTGTAATAGTGGATCTTATAATTTCTGAACTAGGAGACGGTGTAGCCCCTTCACTCGGCGCCTTTGATATCGACATCCTTTTTGATCCAACCATCTTAGGCGTTGACACCACTGACAGCGACTTCGACGGCGTAATAGACAGCGTGGTCATTGATCCGGATACCAATACTTTTGGGGGCACTCAGCTCGATATCTGGGGTTTTGGAGCAAACTGGCTGTCAGCCAGCATTTCTAGCCCTGGAGTTCTCAATATCTATGATGTTTCCTTGGATTCGACGACTGACCTCAATACTTACCAGGCACCCAGCTTCACCTTGGCCACCATCACCTTTGATGCCCTGGCCGTTGGGACAAGCACGCTTTCGATAGATCCGGCAACGATTTGGTTAGTCGATGCCGCTGATCCGCCAAATTCTCTGACTGCAACCCTGACTGCCGGTTCAGTAAACGTAAATCCAGTTCCTGAACCCGCAACCTGCCTGCTCATGGGCGTGGGGCTTGCGGGGTTCCTTGGGCTTCGGAGGAAGATGTAAGAAACTGGATAAAAATATTTCTTAAAGGAGAGAACTGAATATCTGGAGCTTTCAGGTTCCGCCTTCATCCCGGCCAGTTAAGGCCGGTTTGACAAAGCTAAAGGAGGCGGTTGATCAAAGTAAGGATAAGTTTCTGCAATAATAGAATAATATCCCAAAAAGGAGGCGCTAAAATGAACGATGACCGTAGATTGTATAACATGGGCCCGGTTTTCAGTTCTCTCATATTCATTGTCCTCTTGATCTTGCCGGTAGGAATAGCCTGCGCGCAGTATTCTGAAAACTTTTTGTATCAAAATGGCGGCTACACCTCGGGAACATATCGATCAGGTGGGCCGATTTCGTGGCGTGTAGAGTATGATCTCTATTTAGGAGGCACAGGCCGTTACGATTTTTCCTGGGGAACTGATTACCCTATTGTTTACTATATAACAGGTGGTTACAGGAATGAATGGAGCTATGTGCTCAGCAAGAGAATCGACCTAAGCTCCCACCTGGGCGATTATCTCCAGTTGCAGTGGAAACAGGTTGCTGGCTTTAAAAGCGGAACCTATGGATACGTGGAGGTGAGCAACAACGACGGTGTTACCTGGAAACAGGTTTATAGCAAGATGACTCCCACATGGACTTGCTCACCGGAAACAATCACTGTCAATTTAATGCCGGATTTTGCTACAAGTGCCTTCAGGATCCGATGGAACATTTATTCTCATTCCGATGTGCCGATCTCTTCATATTCTCCTTGCCCATATTATCCGGGATTTCATTTCGATGATGTCTCTGTTACCGCCTATGCCGCACCTTTACCAAACGCTTTTTCGTCCATGCTGGACCCTGGGGCTGCCATTACTCCCCCAGCTGTTTTTTCCAGAACCTCATTGACTACTGATACAGACATAGGAGAAGTGGAGTTGCTCCTGCCGGAAGGTTTAACAGTGTACAAGGACGGAGAGGTATACACTGATGAATTTTATGCCCCACGGGTGGTAGATGTGTATGCAAGTGATCTGGGTATGCCAAGCGAGCCTGATTCTTTTGTGGCCCTTAAAATTGGTTTGGAAGATGAGGAACTAACGTTTTCGGCACCTGTTCGAATTTTAATTCCTGGTCAGGCCGGACGCCAGGTGGGATGGTCAAGGAACGGAGAGTTTCATGAAATTCAAACCTTACTGCCAGGTGACGATGGATCATTATTAGGTACGGCAGACGATGGTTATCTATCGGTAGGAAACGATCTGGTTATCTGGACTAACCACCTTACAACATTTGTACTTTACACAGGAGCTTTGGAGGAAAACCACCCTCCGGTCGAGCCATACGACCCAAGGCCAGGCAACGGCATAAATAGTGTTCCCTATGATTCGATTGCACTTTCCTGGACAGGCGGAGATCCGGACGAGGGGGACGAGGTCACCTATGAATACTGGTTCGGTCGCATGCTGAACGAGTGTGACTTTATAGATGAACAGACCTACGTTGGGCCGGACACTTCCATTGAAAAGACGGATCTAGACCCGGATGCTCTCTACTGCTGGAAAGTAAGGGCCTGCGATGACAAGGGGGAGTGCACCGAAGGACCGGTCTGGTTATTCAGGACCATGGCCGTGGATACGGATCTAGACGGTATCCCGGACGAAGATGATAACTGCCCTCAAACAGCGAATCCTGATCAGGCCGACAGCAACGGCAACGGCATCGGAGATGCCTGCGAAAGTACGCCAGAAGTGTGTGACCTCGATCAGGATGGAGATATCGATAATCTTGATGTAAGGGCATTGCTTGGCTACAGAAATCAACCCGTTCCGCCTGAAATTGCACAGTGCGACTTGGACGGTGACGGAATAATCACGGTACTGGATGCCAGGAAACTGATCCTGCAATGCACCAGGCCGAGATGCGCAACAAGCGGACCCGAGTAATTAACCGTTCTGTACGCCCTTTCCCTTTGCACACAGGGGGAGGGGAAGGGCGTAAACCAATTTACCGGCACCTTTTATTAGCAGTGCCAGAAATGATCAAGATTTCACTCTCCTTGCCAAACTCTTGAATGGGAGCGTGAAGAAAAAAATAAAGGCAGGTGTCAACCTATAAGGATTTTTTAAAAGCTTATTCCAAACAGTAAGGAAGAATAAAGCAGGAGGAACAAACCATGTTACAGGACTTATTATCCTTCCCTCGGGCTATTAGATCGTTTACATGGACTGCACGGCGTTTGAAGATTGTACTGCTTACCGTCTTACTTGTTCTTCCTGTAAACTGTGCCTTTGCACTTACCGGTGACCTCGACAACGACTGCAACGTAGATCGGGATGACCTTAATATCCTCATGGCCGACAGGAACAAGCCTGTTGCAGACAGCACCTGCGGCGAAGCCTGCGACCTTGACGGCGACGGCATAATCACTGTGCTCGATGCCCGCAAGCTGATTCTGCTTTGCACCGAACCGAGATGCGCCATCGTTCCGCCCAGTTGTGAAAGCGAAGAACCCGTCGACTGTGTGGTCAGTGAGTGGAGCCAGTGGAGCGAGTGCTCGGAGGAATGCGGCGGCGGTATCCAGACACGCAGCCGAACGGTGATTACGCCTCCTGAACACGGTGGGCAGGAGTGTGGTGCGCTTGAGGAAACGCAATCCTGTAATACTCAGCCATGTCCGACCATCTGGCAGATGAAGCAGAGAGACATGCAAAATACCGGCAGGGCCGACTTCTCGGTTCCCGCCGAGAAACAAAATGACACATTCTTCAACAGCTTCCTCTGGCAGACCCCCTCACCCGGTGCAGTTTCCAGCACCTCCATGGTCTTCTTTGACCGGGTCGGCCCCGAAGGGAAGGATATTGTTGTTGGCGGCTACCACTGGCCCAAGGGCGTTCAGGGTATGGATCGTCACACCGGGGCCCTTTTCTGGTCTGCCAATCCAGAGGGCGGCGAAAACATAGGAAGAATCACGCCTGCCTTTTCAAACGACGGCACCGTAGTTTACGTAACCAATGACGCCACGAATCATCCTCTCATGGCCTTCCAGACGGTTTCCGGCCCTTCCTCGTTCTGGCACAACGGTTCCAATCCAAGCCCGAATCATCTTAAATTCTTCTCACCCACCATCTCTCCGGACGGCAGGATATTCCTCCATGCATGGAACGACCGGCCCTACGCGGGAAGCGACAATGGCACGAAGATTTCCGAGGTCTGGGCTGCTGGTACGGCAGTCAATGCGGTTTACAGTGATCCGGCCCTCTATATGGACGGGGAGACCCTTGTGGTGGTCAGCAGCGGTCGACATGGAATGATAAAGGCCTATAACGGCGCCACAGGAGAGGAACTCTGGAGCACGCAGGTTCAGGCTACGGACGCCAGTGTGACCATCGACCCGGCAAACGGAAATATATACGTCGGGACTGGTCTTGGCGGCGACATATATGTTGCAGGTCTGGACAAAGCGGGCAATCCGCTCTGGCAGGAGCCATCCCGGCTGGTCTTCGATTATATCGATGGAGAAAATAACCCTCAGCGTGCCCAGGCTACAGGTGCCCTCAGTCATGACGGCTCCACCTACTATTTCCAGACCAACAGCCGCCAGGGGGACGGCAGGCTCTATGCGATCAATACCAGCAACGGAAGCGTGAAGTGGTCCTACGAGACCCACAGCCTCGGCTGGGAGATGCATTCCTCTTCACCCATAGTGACAGTCAACAACATCATCATCGTCGGCAACAACGACAACAACACCTATTTTGCCATCCGGGATGACGGTTCAGAGGGCACGCTCCTCGACACCTTTGTCGTCGATGCTGAGGGAACCGCCTGCGCAAGCGCCACTGTGAGTCCGGATGGAATCCTCTACCTTCCACTGCGGACCTTCTGGACCGTCGGTCAAGGGGCTACAAATGAAACGGCCAATCTTTTTGCCGCTTTGGATATCCTGCATCCTTCGTCCCTGGTTACAGTGCCAAACGTAGCAGGTATGGAAGAGGCAGCGGCGGTGCAGGCACTGCTGTCGGCAGGTCTCCGGCCTGGCACGATGGCCCCCATGAACAGCGATGTACCAGAGGGTCAGGTGACAAGCCAGGATCCCGCTGCCGGGCTTTCAGTAGCAGAAGGCTCGTCGGTGGATCTATGGATATCCACAGGTCAGGTCATGGTGACCGTTCCAGATCTCACCGGAATGAGCCAGGCGGACGCGGAAGCAGCCATTGCCGAGGCAGGTCTGGCTGTGGGCTCGGTGACATCTGCACCCAGCCCGGCAGTTCCGCCAGACCATGTATTCGACCAGGAGCCAGCGCCCGGCACCGAGGTGGAACCGGGCAGTTCCGTCGATATTGTGATCGCGGAGCTTACCCTGGTATCCCTGCATGTCGTTCCTGACAACCTCGTTTTCGATGCCCTGGGAGCCTCTGAACAGTTGATCGTGACCGGTACATACAACGACGGCTCCCAGAAGGACCTCACCTGTGGAATATGGGGCACCGTCTACCGCCCCGACGGCAGTTCGGCGGTCAGAGTCGATGCCAACGGCCTGGTAACCGCGCAGGATAGTGGTTTCGGACTTGTGCAGGTTTATAATGAGGGGCAAAGATTTACAGTTACCGCCAGCGTGGATCTGCCGCCGGTCGAGCCTCTTCAAG
>WFRY01000211.1 GCA_015486315.1 Desulfobulbaceae bacterium | reverse complement strand
ATACTGGCGAATGTCCCGGCCTTTTATTATGGGACATCTCCGAACAAATTTTTTGATTATCTTGCCGCAAGCCTGCCCGTCTTGAACAATTATCCCGGCTGGCTTGCTGACCTGATCAGAGAATATGAATGTGGGTATGTCGTGGAACCGAACAAACCTGAAATGTTTGCACAGGCCCTGGAAAATGCGGCCGATCATCCGGAACGTCTGGAACAGATGCGGGAGCAGGCATTGATGCTTGCAAGGTCAAAGTTTGACAGAAGGGAGCTCGCATCGCGATTTGTTGCCTGGCTGGAACATACAGCAAAACCCAAGAAAGTCTCTGAGGGATAACAAAAGGAGTAGTGGCATATTAAATGAACTCGTATTCGCCTTCTCCTCCATGCCCATCGAACTTGCCGGTATCAAAGCGAATTTTTGATTTAGTCGTTTCGATTATTATGATTGTTGTCTGTACGCCCTTCATTTTGCTGGTGGCTGGCATGGTAAGGTTCAAAATCGGGAGGCCAATTTTTTTTATCCAAACGCGTCCTGGACTGAACGGGAAACCTTTTCGTATTTTCAAGTTTCGAACCATGATCGATGCGAGGGATAAAGAGGGAAACCTCCTGCCCGATGCGGAACGGCTCACTCCCTTTGGTCGTTTTTTGCGCAGCACCAGCCTGGACGAACTACCGGAACTGATCAATGTTTTCAAGGGAGAAATGAGCCTTGTCGGCCCACGCCCTTTACTGATGGAGTATCTGGAGCGTTACACTCCGGAGCAGATGCGTCGGCATGAGGTTCTTCCGGGGATAACCGGGTGGGCCCAGGTCAATGGGAGAAATGCGCTGAGCTGGGAAGAAAAATTTGAGATGGATGTCTGGTATGTGGATAACCATTCATTGTGGTTGGATATCAAAATTCTGTTTCTGACTATCTGGAAAACAGTGCGGCGGGATGGGATAAGCCAGGAGGGGCATGCTACAATGGAAGAATTTATGGGGGCTGACACTCAGGAGTAGCTTACTTCAGGAAAATTGACAAACGATGCCTGACTCACTATTGTGTGGTCATAGAGGATATTATGACCATGCAATAGTGAGTCTGTTTCGCAATGGAGGTATAAATATGCCAAGGGTATCAATAGCCACTGCCAAGAGTCATTTTTCCGAGCTCATAGCGAAAGCATCCTATACACAGCAACGCTTTATAATCACCCGAAGAAATAAACCCGTTGCTGCTTTAGTAAGTCTTGAAGATCTCCAGGCTATCGAGCAACATGAAGAACGGAAAGGGCTTGCGTCTATAGCAAAAAAATGGGAGGGATTTGAAGAGGTTTCTGAATCGATTGGGAATCTGTCACAGTTGAGAAAAGGCGGAGGGGCAGGACGTAATGTTTCTCTTTGACACGGATGTCATAACCAACATCCTGAAAAAACGCCCTTCCAATGCGCTGCTTGATCGGTTGTCCCAAATTCCTATGTGTGAACAGTACATCTCCACCATCACTGTCTCGGAAATCGTTTATGGTGCTGTCAAAAGTAATCGGCCTGAATATCATTTAAAAAATCTGGAGAACATCTTGCTCCCATCCGTCAATGTGGTTGGGTTTGATGCAAAAGCTGCGTATGTCTGTGGCCGGTTGAGAGCGGAACTGGAAAGCAACGGAACGCCACTTGATCTTGCAGATCTTGAGATTGCAGCAATAGCCATCGCTGGAGAATTTGTGTTAGTCACAGGAAACACAAAGCATTTTGGAAGAATTACTGAGCTGCCTGTCGAAAATTGGCTTATTGAATGCTGACCACAAATGACACGAATCTCAGGCATTCTGAACAATTACGCTGAATAGTTACTGTCCTGAAAGAGAGGCATGCTACTATGGAGGAGTTTATGGGGTCTCCCTCCAATGCGCGAATAAGCGCGGACTTTGAAAACTCTAATGGTGAAAGATTATGAGAAGTTGGTATTAATGTAGTATGCAGACTGAACTTGCTGAATTAATCAATTCCGGAGAATCCGGAACGGTAGAACTCAAGAAATCCTTCGGTAAAGAAACAATAGAATCGATTGCCGCTTTTGCTAACAGTGACGGTGGATTTGTATGTATAGGGGTGACCAATCAAGGAGAAACGATAGGAGTTACAGTAACGGAAGAAACGATCAAAGATTGGCTGAATCAGCTGAAAATGGTTACTGAGCCTTCGCTGTTTCCACGGTATAAAATTTTTGATCTGGATAACAACCGCCGAGTGGTTGTTTTTATTATACAGGAATACCCTGTTAAACCTGTAGCCTGCAAAGGGCGGTATTATAGACGGCACGGTGCCTCTAATCATCTGTTAACGGCTGATGAGATTGTTGAACTTAAACTTCACAGCATTAATGTATCTTTTGATTCGTTTACAGTACCTGGAAGCTTCGATAGTCTTAACCGGAGAGCAGTGGCAAAATTTGCTCGTTATATTGAAAAATCAGGAAGATATAAACCTTCAGGTGAAATTGGCAATGATTTTGAAAGGCTTGGTTTTACAATCGACGGACAACTCACGCGAGCTGCTGAGCTTTTGTTTGGTAACCATCGGACTGCTATTCACCTGGGAAGGTTTAAATCTCGTCATACAATAGTAGATGATTTTATGATTCGAGATCCTTTGATGCTCGCGGTTGATGAAGCCATGGAATTTATGAAAAAAAATATGCGGCTTGCTTATGAATTCACCGGCGAGCTAAAACGTAAGGAAATATGGCAATACCCTCTTCCCGTTTTACGTGAATTGCTGTTGAATGCCATTATTCATAAAGATTACCGTGACCCCACTGATGTCATCATCAAGATGTTTGATGAGCATATTGAGTTCGTGAATCCTGGTGAATTGTATGGGAAATTGAAACTTGAGGCATTGCATACAGATTTTTACCGGGCTGCACACAGAAACAAACTCCTGGCAGAAGCCTTTTATCTGACTGGTGAAGTTGAGAAATATGGAACCGGATTTATCAGGATTCGGGATTTGCTCAAAAAGGATTACCCTGACACAGCTCTTGCGCTTGGTTGTGATTCAGGTGTCTTCCGCGTGTCTGTGGGAAATCCAATGAGTTGGACCGCCCCCAAAACCGCCCCCAAAAGTACCAGAGATCAAATTGTGGCGCTTTTGAAAAAGAATCCCAAGCTTACCAAGCAGGATCTGATGGAAAATTTACAAAAAGCCAGTGGCACCATCAAGGAGCCTATCAGAATATTAAAAAAAGAAGGGCGAATAAAGCGTGTAGGTCCGGATAAGGGCGGGCATTGGGAAGTGATTGAGGACTGATACTGCCCGGTGTTACCGGCTGGGCCCAGGTAAATGGTAGAAATGCGCTGAGCTGGGAAAAAAATTGAGATGGATGTATGGTATGTGGATAACCATTCATTGTGGCTGGATATTAAAATATTATTCATGACACTATGGAGGGTTTTAAACAGAGATGGTGTCAACCAGAAAGGACAGGCGACCATGAGCAAATTTATGGGGAAGGAGGAGAATGGTTAAAAAAGACCGCTTCAAAGATTGGGTCTATCCCAAGATAGAGGAAGGCAAGCTTAATAAGTATAATTGGGTTGTGCAAAACGTGAAGGGGTTTTCACTTGGATGGAAGACGGATATCGGAGCCTTTTCTTATATCAACGCACAGTATGGTGTTACCATTGAAGATGAAGTCCAGGTTGGTTCTCATTGCTCTATTTATTCGGTTTCTACCATAGACAACAAGAAAGGGCCTGTGTTGCTTAAACGAAGATGCAAAATAGGCTCTCACTCCTCGATAATGCCTGGAATAACAATTGGAGAGAATGCAATTGTCGGAGCACATAGTTTCGTAACTCAAGACATCCCGGCAAATAGCCTATCAGTTGGGGTCCCTGCCCGGGTCATTAAACAGTTGTAAGGGAGAACATCGAAGATCATCGTGAACAAAACAAAGAAACGGATTTATCTCTCCCCGCCCCATATCTCCGGTTTGGAAAGGGATCTCGTTCAAGAAACCTTTGAAAGCAACTGGATAGCCCCCCTGGGGCCGCAAGTGGACGCCTTTGAATCTGAGTTTGCCGAAGTGGTGGGGGCAAAGCACGCGCTGGCCCTCAGCGCCGGTACGGCCGCCATCCATCTGGCGCTGATCCACTTGGGCGTGGGGCCAGGCGATGAGGTCCTGGTCTCTTCCCTTACGTTTGCGGCCAGTGCCAATCCCGTGGTCTATCAGGGCGCCAGACCGGTATTTATCGACAGCGAAAGTGCTTCATGGAATATGGATCCAGACCTGCTGGCCGAGACCCTGACCCGCAAGGCCAGGCAAGAGAAACTGCCAAAGGCCGTCATTCTCGTTCACCTATACGGACAAGCCGCCGACATCGACCGTATCTTTGCCATTTGCAACGCATACGACGTGCCTCTGATCGAAGACGCGGCCGAGGCGCTGGGCGCTACCTACAAGGGGCGCTCGCCGGGTACATTCGGCAAGGCGGGCATTTTTTCCTTCAACGGAAACAAGATTATCACCACATCAGGGGGGGGCATGCTGGTCTCCGACGACGCGGACTTCATCGCCCATGCCCGAAAGCTGGCAACGCAGGCTCGGGACCCGGCGCCTCACTATGAACACTCCGAGATCGGCTATAACTACCGCCTGAGCAATGTCCTGGCCGCCATCGGCCGGGGGCAATTGAGGGTTTTGAAAGAGCGTGTGCGACGCAAGCGGGAAATCTTCGAATACTATCGGCAGGCGCTGGGTGATCTCCCCGGTATCCATTTTATGCCTGAGGCCCCATGGGGCCGGCACAATCGCTGGCTGACGGTAATCACCATAGACCCGGACGATTTCGGCGCTACGCGGGAGGATGTGCGCTTGGCCCTGGAGGCGGAGAACATCGAGTCCCGTCCCTTGTGGAAGCCCATGCATATGCAGCCCGTGTTCCGAGACTGCGAATTTGTAGGCGGCAATGTGGCCGAAGAACTGTTCGCCAAGGGGCTATGCTTACCGTCGGGCACGGCCATGAGCGAAGCAGACATGGCGCGAGTGGTGGAAGTAATCGGCAGAAGTCGGAGGTGAGAGGTAGAAGGGCTGTTCAGAGGTCGGAAGGCGGAGGGCAGAGATCGGAAGTTGGAAGCACGGTTTATTCCGGTAAAAAAATTCCAAGGGAATCAATCTTGCTCATATTCAAGGAAGTCAATATCCTTGACAACCCGAAAGTCTTTATCTCCGCTGAAGAGAGGAATACCCAAATAATTTGCCGTTGCCGCAATGATGCCGTCAGGAAGTTTTAATCCATGTTCTCTGCGAAACCTAATTGTTCCATTTTTAATTTGTGTGTTTATATCAATAATGACACAATCTTGCAGAAATTCACGAATCAATTTTTCTTCTTCATCGCTTCTTCCCGGATATCCAAGTAGTTCCAGCTCCGAAATAAACGATAGATGAATTACCGCACCCTCCAACATTTTCGCGATCCGAGAATGGCCTCCAAATAAATAGAGGGCAATATTGGTATCAATCAGTAAATTCATCCCATTCTTTCCGGATTCGCTTCTGATAAGACAAGGGATCTTCTTTTAATTTTAATTTCCCCGTGAATTTCTTAGCTCTAAACGCCTTTACACTTTTGAATTTATGTTGCATTCTGTTCCTTATTTTCATGATATCATCATCTTTTCTGATCGCAATATTTCCCATTTTTCTTACACCTCATATAAACTTTCGGAATCCTGAATACTCCAGGAGGGAACTTATTGGCCCGAAATTTCTCTTTATATTATTTAGATTTCACAGAAATTCGTTTTTGTCAACTATTGATCTGTCTTTTTGAGTCATTTTAATTAGCACAAGCTATTCGCAGATCAGAAGTCAGAGGTCAGAGATCGGAGGGCGCATTCGTGAAATTATGCGCCTTCGGAAGCAATACGGACATGGAAGATGGCGGAAATTAAAGGGCATTGCCTTGGTGCGACTGGAAAACGGTAACCTCCGCCATGCAGAAATCCCAGTGAAACAGGTTCATTTCATGAACCGTGCTCCGCAATTTAACGGGGTAAGCGGGACGGGCTGTTTGGGGTGAAGATAGTATTTATGAAACAAAAAATGTTATCGCTTCTTTGAATTTGTTATAATCTTATTTTGGTTCCTCTGCGTTACAGGGTGCCGTGAGCAGAAGGCAAAAAAACATGATAGGTTAAGCCCATGAGAACGTTAGAAGTAAAGTATCCAGAGACCATACCCGCCGTACTGAACCTTAGTCCTGAGACGTTTGAACAAGGAGCCAGATTTGCTTTGGCGGTCAAATTGTATGAAATAGGGCGACTTACATCTAGTCAGGCTGCACGGCTGGCAGGGGTGTCACGTGTGACATTTTTGCTTGGCTGTCGGCGCTATGGCGCAACCAGTGTGGAGGGGGATCAGGCAGAGATTGATGCTGAATTTGCGGATATGGATACATGAATGGCAAGGTGATTTACGATACAGGCCCTATCGTAGCCCTGTCAATGATTGATCGCATTGATATTCTTCGAGATCTTTTTGAACTTGTTGCTGTCCCGGAAGAGGTGCATAAGGAGATACTGGAAGGTGGAACCACAAATGCAGGATTGGCAAATTACCGGACGGTAAAATGGATAAAGGTTGTAGCGCTTAACAACCCTGTAGATCCTTTATTGAGAACGTCCCTTGACGCCGGAGAGGCTGCTGTGATTGGACTTGGCAGGGAATTGGATGTGAACCTCGTACTGGTTGATGAGCACAAAGCCAGAAAGATTGCACGTACTATTTACGGACTCCACGTAATCGGTTCGGCCATTTAGCCATTGCGATAATTGGGATGAGGTAGAAACCGGTGATAAACGGAGTTATCCTTAAAAAACTTGAAACCCTGGATGAAGTTCTTTGTGAACTGGACTCACTTGGCCAAGTTACAGTAAAACAGTTGCAGACATATTGGGTAACGAG
>WFRY01000210.1 GCA_015486315.1 Desulfobulbaceae bacterium | reverse complement strand
ATGTGTAGACAATGTGACATATATTTGGTCGATCTGATTGAGTGAAACCGCAGGCGTAGCAGGGCTACGTTGAGGATTTCGCGATTGAAGATCGGCCGAAGATATGTTGCAGTGTCTACTCAGAATGTGAAGTTATTTTTGATTGCACCCTAAGTATACATAATGTAACTTCTCAATACGTAGTGACAAGTTGCTGTATTTTACTTTATGGATCAAAGTCTACGCTATCTCCGGCTAACAACATGCCGGGATGACGGCGTTGAAGACAATTACGATTGTCATCCCCGAATGTAGTTATCGGGGATCCTGGCATTTCACCACTATGTATTGAAAAGGTAACTATTCAGGTGGGTGCAGAAAACTTGCATAACCACCGTCCTGTAACTGTTCAGGAGGGCCTTAGATTTGTTCATTTAAGACTGTGAAGCGTACTTGTGCTACTCGAGCAGGCTTAAATGGGCGAAGATAAGGTGCTCCTGAATAGTTACTTGAAAAGTTACTAAATAACAGAGTAATCTATTGCTATAATCAGGGATTGAGTGGAGGCATCCTTCGGGTATTACCCGTAAAACACACGACATGGCTATGAATATTATTGATAAAATTGATCAGGAACAGATGCGATTTGACCTTCCGGACTTTCGTCCGGGAGATACGGTCAAGGTGCATATCCGTATTATTGAGGGCACCAAGGAACGTATCCAGATTTTCCAGGGTTTCGTGCTGAAGCAGAAACGGGGTAAGATGGGCGCTACCTTTACCGTTCGCAAAATTTCCCATGGTGGAATAGGGGTAGAAAAAACCTTTGCTCTTCACTCACCGCGTATTGAAAAAATAGAGGTTGTCTCCCTTGGTCGGGTCCGACGCTCCCGCCTCTATTACCTGCGTGATCGTCGTGGTAAAGCCGCTCGTATCAGGGAGCGCGGCAGAATCTAAGGACTTGTGAGAAAATAACCTTTGCAATATTACGCAGAATTTTCGTTCATAGCCAAGGCGCGAAAACAGACGCATAGCAGTGCTGTGTAACTGTTTACGCAACGCAGGGTATGGGTGAAAAGGTAAGTAAGGTTGTAAAGGTTATTTCATGAACGAGCCCTAAGGAAGTCTTTTTATGCTGCAGCATACAGGGGCATAACGTTTCGTTGCCATGAACAGTGATCGGTGTGCCTCTTTTGTTTTTTTCTCCTCGCCGGATCCGGACGGGGATACTTTTTTTTATGAACGTCGACTGATTGAGCACGGTTTTAAGTCGGTTGCCGGTGTTGATGAGGCCGGACGAGGTCCGTTGGCAGGTCCGGTTGTTGCCGGTTGTGTTATTCTCTCCCCGGACACTGATCATTTCCAGTTCAAAGATTCCAAAAAACTTACCGCTCTTCAACGGGATAAACTCTTTACCTTCCTGCAAAGTTCAGATGCAGCAATTGGTGTCGGAGTTGCCACTGTAGAAGAAATTGATCGAATCAATATTCTTCAGGCCTCTCTGCTTGCCATGAAACGTGCCGTAATCGACTGCATGCATCTGTTTGCATGTACGGTCGATTTTTTACTGGTTGACGGTACCTTCACGGTTCCCATGGATCTTCCCCAGCAACCCCTGGTGAAGGGGGAATCAAGAAGTGCATCCATTGCTGCAGCCTCCATTGTTGCCAAAGTTACCCGAGATCGCATTATGGCGGAACTGCACGAACAGTTTCCGCAATATAACCTGGTGCAGCATAAGGGATATCCCACCAGAGCACACCGCGAGGCTATTGTCGAACACGGTCCCTCAGCTGTGCACCGCAAAACTTTCAAAGGCGTACGGGAGTTTTGTCCGGATTTCACCTCGGAAAAAGAGAATAAACAGGGTAGGTTGTGGTAAGTACATTTTTTTTGCTATAATAATCGTGACAATCCCTTAGTGTAAAAATGTTGCATTACCTATGGGGGCAACAAAACAGTTACTCATAATAAAACTCTCATGTTTGTAACTGGTTATATCAGATGATGGGGACGGATTGTGCAATTTAAACAGGATATTAATGATAAACGAAACAGTATCCGGCTTGACTTCAAAGTACCGGTGGAGCTTTACTGTGCAGAGACGGACAGTATGCTGACCGGAGAACTGGTGAACTTGAGTGTTCACGGGATGCTGGTGGAGGTAGATGGTGATGTTCCAGGTCTTACGGTCGGCAGCAGGATCGACTGCAAGGCGAGAATTATTTTTCCCGGCAAGGGGAGCAGCTTGATGATCGACAATCTGGAAACCTCCATTGCCCGTGTTGACGAAAATAAGCTTGGTCTTCAATTCAGCGAACCTCTGGAGTGGTTTCTGCTTTTTAACGTCTATCAGGGCAAACAGCTCCATAATGATCAGTAAACGCTCCATGAACACCCTGCTGCACGCGCTCAAGACGCCCGATATGCAGAGGCAGGCAGTTCTGTCAATAAACGCCTACATTCCGAGCTGTCGCGAGTCAAGAGTATAGTTGATGAAGCGCCTGCAATGATACGGCTTCGTGTTTTTTTCCAGTAAAAAAGATCCAAGGATCGGTACAGGACAGACCGGAGAAGATCTGGCGGTCCGTCACCTGGAAAACCAGGGGTATGTGATTGTTGAGCGAAATTATCGTATACGAATTGGTGAGATTGATATTATTGCCCGTGATGGCGAGTATCTGGTTTTCATTGAAGTAAAGACAAGGCGCAGCAATCGCTATGGATCTCCCTTTGATGCGGTGGACTTTCGTAAACAACGCCGGATTTCCAGAGTTGCCCTGGCATTTATGACCCAGCACCGGTGCCTGGAGGTTCCGGTTCGTTTTGATGTGATTGCTGTACATCTTGCCTCCCGGACACCCGGGGTTGAGTTGATCCAAAATGCTTTTGAATATATTGGCTGATATATGAATAAACCTGTTGCCGTCACCATGGGATGTCCATTGGGGATTGGTCCGGAAATTATTGTGCGTCTTTTTGATGAACTGGAGGCGGTAACGCAGTTTCCGGTCGTGGTGCTGGGTGACCGCGGCGTCCTCACTCAAGCTGCTGATCTTCTTCATTCCCGGGTGCAGCCGGTTTCCTGGCAGCCCGGAAACGCCATAGAGCAGGGCACCCTGCCGGTCCTGGAGCTTTCCAGGCTTGATCCTTCGAGTTTGCACTGGGGGTGCCCGACCAGGGCGACCTCTCTTGCCATGGCCGACTATATTCAGAGAGCCATACAGGGAGCGCTTGCCGGTGAGTTTGCCGGCATGGTCACCTGCCCGATTTCAAAAAAATCATTGAATGAGGCCGGCATCCATTATCCGGGTCATACTGAGATGCTGGCCGAACTTACGGCCACTACCGATTACCGCATGATGATGGCAGGTCCCAGGCTGAAGGTAGTACTGACGACCATCCACGAACCGCTTTCAGCCGTCAGCAGGCTGCTCAGTATTGATGCAGTCAGCAGCTGTATCAAGATGACGGTCCGAGCCCTGCAACGTGATTTTGCTATCCAGAGACCACGGGTTGCAGTGGCAGGGCTTAATCCACATAGTGGAGAGCAGGGGATGTTTGGTCGGGAAGAGCTTGATATTATCGAACCGGCTGTACGTCAATATGCCGGGGATGGATTGATAAGCGGGCCATGGCCGCCGGACACGGTATTCTATAAAGCTGCTGCCGGCGAGTTTGACGCTGTTGTCGCCATGTACCACGACCAGGGCCTGATCCCCTTTAAACTGCTTCATTTTAAGGACGGTGTTAATGTTACTCTGGGCCTGCCCATTGTTCGTACGTCAGTCGATCATGGAACGGCCTATGATATTGCCGGCCAGGGAAGGGCGGATGCAGCCAGTCTGCAGGCGGCCTTGATCATGGCTGTTGAAATTGCTGAAAACAGGAAACTGTAAGTGATGAGAAATGGTCTGCTGATTGCCTTTGAAGGTATAGACGGAACAGGCAAGTCGACCCAGCTGCAGTTGTCCGCATCATTTCTGCGGGATATGGGGTGCCGGGTTATTACCACCTGTGAACCAACAGACAGCTCGTATGGTCGGCGTATCCGCCAACTGTATGTGGACAGGGGACAGTGTACCCTGGAAGAAGAACTGCATCTTTTTATCCAGGACCGTCAAATTCATGTCCAGGAACTCATAAAACCGCAACTGGCGGCAGGCAGCATTGTCCTTACGGATCGATATTACTATTCAACAGCTGCTTACCAGGGGGCTGCCGGTATGGATGTTGCCGAAATTTTTGTCGCAAACGATTTTGCCCCGACACCTGATTTGGTGATTCTGTTGAGCATGGATCCGGAAATTTCGATTGCCCGTATCCAGGAGGGACGAGGGGAGCAGCTTAATGATTTTGAGCAGCTTGATCAGTTGAAAAAAGTTGCCGACCTTTTTGCATCATTTAATGATCCATGTATTCATCGTATTGATGCCGCAGCAGGTTTGGAACAGGTCCGGAAGCAGGTGCAGACAGCTCTATCAGTTCTCCTTGAAGAAAGGAATTTCACATGTCCATGAACAGGTTACACCAATTTGTTTTTCTTGTTTTTTTATGCACCGCTTTTCTGTTCAGCGGATGTGCCCCCCGGGAGAAAACAGTTAACCGGCAGGATGTCTTAACGACAAATCCTCCGGTAGATGGAGAAGAGGCCGATTACGGCTGCAGTTATTTTTATTTTCTCTGGGGCCGGCATGCGGAACTTGCAGGAAAAAATAATGAAGCCCTTGAGGCCTATGAAAAGGCTCTGATATGTGATCCAGGGGCTGATCTTGTTGTTCGCAAAATACCTCTTCTCCTGTTGCGCCTGGGACGAACTGATGAAGCTGTTGCCGGACTGAAGGAGTATATCGCGGCTCATCCCTCTGAAAGCGGGTCCAGGATGCTGCTGGCAAAGATTTATATCCGCCAGGGAAAACTGGAGGATGCTGCCGGTCAGTATCGCAAGGTGCATAAGCTTACTCCAGGTGACAGTACCTCGCTTTTGCTGCTCAGCGAACTCTATCTTGCCGACTCCAGGCAGGATCTGGCCTATGATACACTTAAAGACGCACTCAAGATAGATAACCAGTCCTATCCGGCCCATGTCCTGCTTGCCAGGTTGCTGGTTTCGGAAAAAAAATATAGAAAGGCCATGGACCATTACCGGCAGGCCCTGGTTATTAACTGGTCGGCTGAACTGCAGCTGGAAATAGCCGAGACCCTTCTACAGCAGAAAAAGTATGAGAAGGCTATAACCCTGTATCGTGATATTCTGCAGCGCGATGAACTCAATGAAGATGCCCGTATTGCCCTGGTTCATGTCTATCTGCTGCAGAAAAAGGAAAGTATGGCCTTAAGCGAACTGAATCGTCTCAAGGCGATAACCAGTCGTCCGGAACGGGTTGATTTAACCATTGCCCGACTCTATGCCAGGAAAAAAGACTATAAAAAGGCGATCTCCATTCTCGAAGAGATGCTGAAAACTGATGATAGCGGTGAGGCCCGGTATCTGCTGGCGGTTCTTCATTACCAGACCGGTCGGTATGAGGCGGCTTTGCAGGATCTGCAGGAGATCAGCAATGATGCTGAAGAGTATGAGGACGGGATATTTCTTCAGGTGCGTACGTTACGGGAACTCAAGCGTGAGGATCAGGCCATTGAAGTCCTTGAATCAGCTCTTGCCGGTGAAAAAGGACGTAATCCTGATATGTATGTATTGTTAGCCTCTTTGTATCAACTGAAAAAGCAGGTGGAACTGGGGCGCAAAACCTTTATCCGAGCGATCAAGGCCTATCCCGATGACGACAACCTGCTCTACGAGTATGGTCTGTTTCTGGATTACCGGGGTGAACATCAGCAGGCCATGGATGTGATGCAGCAGGTTATCAAGCTGCAGCCGAAGCATGCAGCTGCCCTCAACTATGTGGGCTACACCTGGGCTGATAAAAAAATTCATCTTGACAAGGCATTTGACTATATTAAACGGGCGGTCGATTTAAAGCCTGATAACGGATACATCCGTGATAGTCTCGGCTGGGTCTATTACCGGCAGGGAAACCTGACAGAGGCTGTCAAGACATTGGAGGAGGCAGTAAAGCTTTCTCCTGACGACCCGGCAATCATGGAGCATCTGGCAGACGTTTATCTGGAGAGCGGTCGTACGACGGATGCCCTGCAGATGTATCACCAGGCCCTGCAGTTGTTTAAGGAGGACAAAGACCGCACTCGGGTTAAGGAAAAAACCCGTATCCTTGAGGAACAGGAGCGCAGGTGAGCCCTTTCACCCATTGCTGGCCCTGGGTGTGTTGCCTGTTGATATTGAGCGGTTGTGCTGCAAAACTGCCGCCAACAGTGGCTGTCAGCGGTCCTGAGCTTGAAGTTGTCCGGCAGAGGCTGCATCGTTTTCTTGATCAATCCTGTGTCACCTCCATTGACAGTGATGTCCGGCTTGAATGGCATGCCTACGGTAGGCAGGAAACCTATCCGGCAACCCTGATGGCTGCTTCGCCTGCCGCACTTCGTTTTGCACTGGTTGATCCTCTGGGCAGGCCCATGCTGTTGCTGGTAATCAAAGACAACACCTTTATGCTTGCCGATAACAGAAAAGGTGCAGGCTACACCGGTAAAATTGATTCCGAATTTATCCGCAGGTACCTGTCTGATGGTGTTGCTGGAGATACTCTTTTCTACTGGCTCAGTGGCCGGATTCAACCGTTGGGCATGCAGGTGTTATCAGCCCGCAGGGCAGAGGAGGGAAAGCTTTTCTGGTATGAACTCGATTACGGTGACCGGCTGATCCACCTGATAGCCCTTGACCGGCATGACCTGAGGCGGCATTTGGTGCTGGACCAGGGGGATAGAATTATCTTTGACGTGCATTACAGTGAATATTCCTCCACTCCACAGGAATGTGGGTGGCCCGGAAAAATAGAGGTGGCCGGTGAGGCCCTGGCGGCAGACTTTACCCTTGAGTATACCAGGCTGTACAGTTTTACTCCCCTGAAGGAACAACTCTTTCAACTGCAGCTGCCGCCGCATTTTACAGTTCACAAGGTGCAATAAAGGCGGGATTATTTTCTACTCTCCGGGTTTGTTCGGCTCTTTGGGCTTCTCCCTGTTGTGCAGGGTGTTGATGATAACGGCAAACGTATTGTTATCCTTGAAAAAGACCTGTTGCAGGTCGTACCTG
Organism: Desulfobulbaceae bacterium; assembly: GCA_015486315.1. Lineage (GTDB taxonomy): Bacteria > Desulfobacterota > Desulfobulbia > Desulfobulbales > Desulfobulbaceae > Desulfobulbus_C. Next base: position 17,521 of record WFRY01000210.1, on the reverse strand, counting down.
TAATCCGGCGCCAGATCAAGGACCACCCTTACTTTCTGCGGTGTTGTTTCCAGCCCGATACGGATGCTGCGAACATATTTTCCTTCTGTTTTAATCATACCGGGCAACTCCTCGCCTGCCGCAGTATTTTTGAAATCGCAGACAATTCTTGGTTCCCCTTCTTCGACCCCGAAAACAATGGGAGCGTGGAATTCATTGAGTTGGAATAAGACCATTTCTCCCCGGTTTGTACTGTTGTCAAAGGTAATTGAACTGAGTATGGTCCGACCCTCGGCAGGCAGGTCAGGGGAGGAGGGAATTACTGTTGGCGGTTGTTCAACTGTTGCCGGGGCAACGGGCAACGATTCAGGCGGCGATTCAGGAGACGGTTCAGGCGGCATTTCCTGGGCCTGTACCTTCAGCGGTTTTGCTTGCACCTGTTCAGGCTGAGCCGGTTTCGGTTGTACCTGTTCAGGCTGATCTGGTTCCGGTTGTACCTGTTCAACCGGTTGCACCGGTTTTGCTGTTGTCTGGTCGGGAATGGGCAGGGCTGCTGGTGCCGGTGTTGTCTGTTCTTTTACTGCCGGCAGTTGATGATCCGCTACAGCCTTTTCGCTGACAGCCGGAGCCTGAGTTTTTTCTTCGGCCTGCACAGGCGGTTCAGGCGGGATTTCTTTTTTCGGTTCCAGGACCTCGGGCCTGTCTGCCGGTTTTGATCCGGCATGATAGACCGTGATGATCAAGGTGTTGTTTCGTTTGTCAAAGTCCTGTTTAAAGTCAACCTCTCTGTCAGGCATCAGGTCAAAGACCACCCGTGTCTTTGCATCTGGTTTGTAATGGATACCAACACGGATACGTTTGATGAATTTTCCGTTGGTATTAAACCTGTTTTTGAGTAGTCTGGCAGGCCTTATGTCGGGAAAATCAAACACGACTCTGGGCCTTTCGCCTTTTATGGCAAAAATTTTCGGGATATAGGCGCCGTTCAGCTGAAAACTGATACGCTCTTCTGTCTCCGACAGAGTGTCAAACCTGATATCCTCAAGCAGTTTTTGTCCTGATGCCGCACCAGTCCAGGCATGAAGGAGGATGAACAGGACCAGGAAGGATACAGTGGTAATGTTTTTAAACATTTGTCCTCTTTATAGCTGCCGGATAGAATACGGTAGAACGAAATTATTATTTACCAGTATTTCAGAATTACAACGTCAGGCCTTGTAATGTCAACCTATTTCCCCTTTATTACTGCCTGCATGGCCGGTTGCCATCTCCTGTCCTGCACCATTTCGTTCGTGTCATTATGGATAAAAAAATAAATATTGATTCTATTCTTCCCCTGGTCGCAAAACCGGGTCGCTACATCGGCGGTGAGCTGAATGCCGTTTATAAGGATCCCGGTGAGAGCGTTCTTTCCATGGTCCTGATTTTTCCTGATCTGTACGAGATCGGTATGTCCCATCAGGGGCTGCAGATCCTCTACCATATTATAAATCAACAGCAGGGACTGGTTGCAGAGCGTTGTTATACCCCTGATGTGGATATGGAAGAACAGCTGCGTAAAAATAAGTTACCTCTGTTTTCCATTGAATCCCGTCGTCCCCTGGCCGAATTTGACATTATCGGCATAACCCTTCCCTACGAGCTCTGTTACACCAATATTCTGACTATTCTCGACCTGGCCGGGGTGCCGCTGCGCTCTGCCGATCGCCGGGATGAGCATCCCCTGGTTATTGCCGGCGGTTCCTGCTCTCTCAATCCGGAACCGGTGGCTGATTTTTTTGATGCCGTTATCCTGGGCGATGGTGAAGAGGTGATTCTGGAAGTTGCCGATGCCGTAAAAGATGCCAGGGCAGAGGGGAATAGTCGAGGGGAGATCTTACAGCGCCTTGCAGAGATTGACGGAGTCTATATCCCGCTTTTCTTTGAACCGCATTACCAGGGTGAACAGTTGGAGTCCATGACCCCGCTTGTTGAAGGCTATAGATCGGTGCGGCGCAGGGTGCTCTCGGAGCTGCCGCCTGTTGATCTGCTGGATCATCCGCTTGTTCCCCTGGTCAAACCGATTCACGATCGGCTTGGGGTTGAAATTGCCCGCGGCTGCACCCGCGGCTGTCGTTTCTGCCAGGCCGGGATGATCTATCGTCCTGTACGGGAGCGCAGTGTTGACGATATTATGCGGCTGGCCGAGCAGGGGATTAAAAACTCGGGTTTTGATGAACTTGCCCTGCTGTCTCTGTCCAGCGGTGATTTTTCCTGCCTGCCTGCGCTGCTCATCAGGCTTATGGACCGGTTTGTGAACGAGTATGTCTCGGTATCCATGCCGTCCATGCGGGTCGGCACCCTTACCCCTGAAGTGATCAACCAGATCAAGCGGGTCCGCAAAACCGGCTTTACCGTCGCGCCGGAGGCCGGTACCGACCGGCTGCGTGAGGTTATAAATAAGGGCATTACGGAACAGGATCTGCTGACCACCTGCCATGATGCCTTTGCAGCAGGCTGGAATCTGATCAAGTTTTACTTCATGGTGGGGCTGCCCACGGAGACTCTTGAGGATGTGGACGGAATTGTTGATCTTGCCATGCGGGCAAGGCAGGAGGCCCGGGGCGGCAGGGCACAGATTAATGTGTCTGTGGCAACCTTTGTCCCCAAGCCCCATACGCCCTTTCAGTGGTCCGCTCAGCTGACCCTGGATGCATCTAAAGAGCGTATCAACCATTTAAAGAAAAAGTTGCCCCGCAAGGGATTTAAGTTGAAATGGCATGATCCGTATCAGTCATACCTGGAAGGTGTTTTTTCCCGGGGTGACCGCCGGCTCTCTCACCTTATCGAGGCTGCCTGGCAGGCCGGGGCACGCCTGGACGCATGGTCGGAACATTTTAACCTTCCGAGATGGCGGCAGGCCGCAGATGGTGCAGGCCTTGATCTGGACAGTTACCTGCGGGAAAGAACCATGGAAGAGGTGCTGCCCTGGGACCATCTGCACTGTGGAGTTGATCGTCGTTTCCTGGTGAGTGAATATGAAAAGTCACTTGAACGTAAATATACTCCGGACTGTCGAAACAACAGTTGTCAAAAATGTGGTCTCTGTGATTTTAAAACCATTCGTCCTGTGGTCAACAAAGGAGAAGACATTCAGTCTGATCCGTACCATCCGGTCCCAAATAACAGTGCCCGTAAAGATGATCAGCCCACGGTATTCAGCTATCGGGTGCATTATTCCAGGCTGGGAGATGCACGTTTTCTCGGTCATCTGGAAATTCTGCAGCTTATATTTCGGGTTCTTCATCGGGCCGGATTGCCCCTGCTCTTTTCCCGGGGATATAATCCGTCGCCCCGGGTTTCTTTCAGCCCGGCCCTGCCTGTCGGGGTGGAGAGCCATGTGGAATTTTTTGACATGGATTTGTTTGAACCTGTCAGCCGGGTTGCCGATCTTGCAGCAGAGCTTAATCAACAGTTGCCTGAATTTATTGTCATCAACTCTGTTGTCCCTGTGCGCAGGCAGTCTCCGACAACAAAGATCATCAGTTATGCTATTAATATGCCGGGTTCCGTAGACAGTGAGGCTGCTGCCGACAATATCAGACGGTTTCTCAGTATGGAGCAGTTTATTGTTGAGCGGATACGCAAAAAAAAGAAACGGGAACTGGATATCAGGGTTCTGGTTGACAGCTTGGAACAGGATGGTTTACAGCTGTCTGTTAAGCTTGTTCATCCCCATAACGCAGCAGGTACCAATCCCCGGGAAGTATTGGAGAAAGTGGTTGGTTTAACAAAAGAACAGTCCTTACTGGCCCGGATAACAAAAAACAGTTCACAGGAACTTGCGGCAAATAGTTGAGAAAAATGCGGCTATGCGGTAAAGAAAAAGCTGCTTACCGTTGTGAGCTTTGATGCTGAAAATAAATTCATTACTTAAATAAGGAGTAATCATGAAGAAGGTTGTCCTGCGTGAAGATGAGATGCCCACCAGCTGGTATAATGTTGCTCCGGATATTCCAGGAGGGCTCCAGCCGCCACTTGATCCGGAGACCAAGGAACCTATAGCACCGGAAAAACTGGCAGCTGTTTTCCCCATGGGGCTGCTTGAGCAGGAGATGAGCCAGGAGCGGTTCATAAAAATCCCGGATGAGGTTATGGAGGTGTATAAAATCTGGCGGCCTTCTCCCCTGGTTCGAGCATACAAGCTTGAAGAGGCGCTTGGCACCAAGGCTAAAATTTTTTTTAAAAACGAAAGTGTCTCTCCGGTGGGCAGCCATAAACCAAACTCCGCTGTTGCCCAGGCCTATTATAATAAACGGGAAGGGGTAAAGCGCCTGACCACTGAAACCGGTGCCGGTCAGTGGGGTTCCGCCCTGGCCCTGGCAACATCCAAGTTCGGCATGGAATGTAAAGTTTTCATGGTCCGCTGCTCTTATGATCAGAAGCCGTACCGTAAGTCTCTGATGCATACCTTTGGTGCCGATATTGTTGCCAGTCCCAGCCCGGATACAGCTACCGGTCGGGCAATTCTTGAAAAAGATCCAAATACGCCGGGTTCGCTGGGTATAGCAATTTCCGAGGCCCTGGAAGATGCAGCATCCCACGAAGGAACCAATTATGCCCTTGGTTCAGTACTCAACCATGTTATTATCCATCAGTCCATTCTCGGTCTGGAAGCCAAAAAGCAGATGGAAATTGCCGGTGCCTATCCGGATGTGGTTGTCGGCTGTTGCGGCGGCGGATCAAACTTTGCAGGCCTGATGGCACCTTATGTGCCGGATTATCTTGAGGGCAAGAAGATTAAATTTGTCGGCTATGAGCCGGCATCCTGTCCATCCATGACTGCCGGTAAACTTGCTTATGATTCCGGTGATGTCGTCGGCATGACACCCCTGCTTTACATGCATACCCTGGGCCATAACTTTATGCCGCCGGGCATCCATGCCGGTGGTCTTCGTTATCACGGTATGGCCCCCATCATTTCCGCCCTGATCCGGGATGATATTATCGAGCCCAAAAGTGTTCATCAGCTGGAATGTTTTGAAGCCGGAGTACTCTTTGCCAGGACCGAGGGCATCATCCCGGCCCCGGAGACCACCCATGCCATCCGTGGTGCCATTATCGAAGCCATGAAAGATCCCAACGATCCCAAGACGATTCTGTTTAATTTTTCCGGGCACGGACTTATTGATATGGCGGCCTATGATGCCTATTTCAATGGTGAACTGCACGATTATTCCTATCCAAAGGATGAGATCGCCGCCAGTCTGGCTGATCTGCCCAAGATCGGCTGAACATGATGATCTGCAGGGTACATAGAGAGTGAGGAACGTACTTTTTCACCTTTTTTGCAGTGCAGTTCTTGTCATTGTCTCTACTTTTGTTTCGTTCGGGCAGGTCGCTTTTGCGGCCTGCCCGTCTTTTTCCGGCCTGATCCACAACGGAACCTATGCCGTCGGCGATGATCAGGGAAATATCATTGCCGGCTGTAATACGGATACCCCGTATATCCCTGCCAGTATTATCAAAGTCCCCACAGCCCTGGCCGCTTTAACTCTCCTGGGGCCCGAGTATCGTTTTAAGACCCTTTTTTATATGGATAGTCGTGATGATCTGTATATCAAAGGATATGGCGATCCCCTGCTGATCTCTGAGGAAATCACCCGTATCTTTACGGCCCTCCGGGAACGGGGCATAGATCGGATTAACTCCATCTATCTTGATACCTCAAGCTTTGCCCTTGAGCAGCAGGTTCCGGGCAGAGAGGCCTCAGCCAACCCTTATGATGCACCGGTGGGGCCGGTGGTCGTCAATTTCAACAGTGTCCCTGTCCGGGTAACCGCTGAACGTCGTATTATCTCAAGCGAGGAGCAGACCCCGACGCTGCCCATTATGCAGGAGGCGGCAAAGAATTACCTGCCGGGCAGCTATAGGATCAATGTCTGTACCGGAAGCTGTCATCCCGGCCAGATGATGGCTCGATATACGACGGAGTTGTTTCGTGCCCTGCAGAAAAAGAGCGGAATCGGCGGCCGGGGAGAGACCGGCATTAAGAACGTCCCGGCTGATGCAGTACTTGTCTACGAACATTATAATTCAAAAAATCTTGAATACCTGCTTGAATCACTGCTCAAGTATTCATCCAACTTTATCGCCAATCTGGTTTATTTAGCCTGCGGAGCTGAGCAATTCGGCTATCCTGCAACCTGGGCCAAGGCAGACCGGGCAGTGCACCGGGAACTGGTGAGACAGCTTGGCCGGGAGACGGCTGAAGAAATCATCCAGGAAGAGGGGGCCGGTTTATCGAGAAACAACCGCATCACCGCCAGGACAATGCTTGCCGTACTCAGGGCCTTTAAACCATATGCCTATTTACTGCGTAATCGTATGGGGGTCCCGACTAAATCCGGCAGTATGAAAGGAATTTATAACTATGCAGGCTATCTTGGGGACGGCAGTGCATATGTGATCATGCTCAACCAGCTACGTAATACAAGACGATCAGTGCTGGCAGAGTTGAAAAAAGGAAAATATCCGAAAATAAAGAAGAGGGAAAAATGATAAAGTATGTTGCTGTGCTCCTCAGCGTAATCTGCCTCCTGGCTGCAGGGGCTGCACATGCCGGGGAGGTTGGCTTTACTGCCTCTGACGGGTATCCGCTGTCCGCCGACCTGGAAGTACCTGCCGGGAGGACTGATCTGAAAACCGGGGTTATCCTGCTGCCAATGTACCGCCACACCAAAGAGAGCTGGCAGCCATTGGTGCAGCAGTTGACGGCGTCTGGTTTTACCTGTCTGTCTCTGGACCTGCGAGGACATGGAAAGAGTCGCTATGGTGCCGATGGAAGTGACGGTGAAAAAAAGGTCGTGGCGCGTGACGTAACTTTTTTTAACACCATGTATCTTGATGTCGCAGCGGCAGAGAATTGGCTGCGAACAGCAAAACCGCAACTTGAAAAAATGGTCCTGGTTGGAGCAAGTGTCGGCTGTTCAGTTGCCGTGCATGCAATTACCGCCAAAGCGGTTAAGGTCGACGCTGCAGTACTCATGACTCCGGGAAAAGATTATCTCGGTATCCCGACCATGGAACATATCAAAACATGGCCCTCTGTTCCCCTGCTGATTCTGAGCAGCAGAGAAGAACAGGGGCGCGGGGCTGCAGCTATTTATGAAAAACTGCGCAACAGCGGCGCAGAGATGAAATTATTCCCGCAGACCAATATTCACGGTACCAACATGTTCGGCAAGGTGACCGGGGTGGAAACATTTATTGTTGACTGGCTGCTGTCCAGGACCGTAGGGAAAAAGTAAGTGATCAGGGGCACCGCATCTTCGCACGGTCGCGACTGGCCGCATAGAGGTGCTATAGCGGCCAGTCGCGCCTGCACGAATCTACGGCACCCCTGATCACTTACAGGTTTAAGGTAGATGAAAACACATAGTTACAAATCCTGTGACCAGTTACGGGAAAAAGGAATAAGGGCAACAGCCGCCAAATCAGGATCTTGCTTTATGCCCTTGTAACCACGTTTTTTCTTTTGCTGCGCAATCCTCCATGTTTGGTACGGTTGTTATGGTACGTACCCTGGAGTAATTCAATGGAGACTGTTTTGCCGTTTATTTCAGCATGCTGAAAGGCGGCAAGTATCTGGGGGGTGAATTTGCTGTCTGCCTCAAGCATGGCAGTGTTTCGTTTGATGTTGATTTTGCCGATTTTTATGCGTCCGACCCCGGGAATACCGTTGATCTTGCCGATCAACCCCTGGGGCATGATCCCTTGGCGTCGTCCGACATTCAGGGAAAATCGGGCGAATTTTTTGCCGGAACCGGTATCACCGGCAGGTCCGGAAAATTTCCGTTCCCTTGGGCCGCGCTGTTTATTTGTACTCTCTGTTACATTCAGGTCCGGAGCATATTTGTAGTATTCGAGGAACTGATTAAACTCCAGAGAAATGAATCTCTTGATCAGTTCTTCTCGATCAAAATGCTCAAGTTTTTTTGCAATGTCAGCATACAGCGGATCAATCTGTGCACTGTTCACCTCAACTTTCTTAACAACGTCTATCAGTCCGACCAGCTGTTTTTTACAGATCTCCTCTCCTGAGGGAACCCGGCACTGTTTAAACTTCTTTTTGATGTTCTTCTCGATCTGCCTGATCTTGTACATCTCCTTCATGTTTATAATGGCAATTGATGTTCCCTTGCGACCGGCCCGACCGGTACGACCGCTTCTATGGGTATATCCTGCCGTCTCATCGGGCAGGTTATAGTTAATGACATGAGTCAGGTCGGTTACATCCAGACCCCGAGCGGCAACATCGGTGGCCACAAGCAGCTGCAGGGTTTTGCTGCGGAATTTTTTCATCACCTGGTCGCGCTGTGCCTGGGTCAGTTCGCCGTGCAGAGCGTCGGCGTTATAACCGTCCTGAATTAATTTCTCGGCTACCTCATTGGTCTCCAGGCGGGTTCGGCAAAAGATAATTGAATAGTTGCCGGGTGAGTTGTCGACAATACGTTTCAGGGCAAGATAGCGGTTTCGGGCATGCACCATGTAATACTCATGGTCTACATTTTCAGCACCCGCGTTGCGTTTGCCCACTGTCAGCTCAACAGGATTCGACATGTATCTATTGGCTATGGCCTTGACTTCCCGCGACATGGTAGCTGAAAAGAGCAAGGTATTTTTTTCTGCAGGGGTGTGGGTCAGGATGGCATTCAACTCTTCCTGAAATCCCATCTGCAGCATTTCGTCGGCTTCATCAAACACGACATGACGGACACCGGAGATGTCTACCTTGCCTCGATTAATAAGGTCATTGAGTCGACCCGGAGTGGCAACGATTATCTGTACGCCGGTGCGTAGAACTCGAATCTGGTCCATGGCACTGGCGCCGCCGTAAATGGCTAATACTTTTAATCCCTTGACGTGTTTTGCAAAGGATTCAAGATCCCTTGCTACCTGGACACAGAGCTCCCGGGTGGGGCAGAGGATAAGCCCCTGGGTTTTTCTGTTTTTTGTCTTGGTCAGCTGAATCAGAGGAAGGCCGAAGGCAGCGGTTTTTCCTGTTCCGGTCTGGGCCAGTCCAACCAGGTCCACTGGTCGGTCAAGCATGAGGGGAATGACCTGTTGCTGAACCGGGGTAGGTTCATTAAAGCCGAGCTTGGCCAGGCCCTTGAGAAGATCGTCGTTTAAACCGAGATTTGCAAATGCATTCATAATGATTTTTTTAGTAAAGTTAAGCGTAAGCGGAAAAATAAAGCACGGGTCCTGTGCTTATCAAAAAACATCCCCCAATGTAGGCGGGGGCATCAGATATGTTCTTAGAAAGGAAAATCAAGCAAGAAACTTGAATATGATATTTTTTATTAAACTTAATTAATATATTCTATATTCATATTAAAGCAAGAAGTTTATCAGAGGATCGGCAGGCGTGCGCTACAATTGCCGGGGAAAAGTGAACAGACGCTACTGTTGTTGCTGTATGAAGTCTCGAATCCGGGAAGAGGTGAGAAATATGCCACTTAAGATTTTGTCCCCGGCTTTCAGGGTCGGGATCATCTTGACCCCATCTTTGAGGGCTCTCCCGGGCTGGGTCAGGATATCCACTTTTTCAACAGTAAGTTGAGGATATTCCTTTTTCAGTTTGGTCAACGCACGGTCGACCAGCATGCAGCGAGGTCAAATGCTTGATTTATAGAAGGTAATTACATTTTGGTCCGCAGTCATGATTTCTCCGATTCAGAGGGATAATTATTTCTCTCTTATTTTGCTGAATTTATTAAAAAAAGTATTTTGATATGAGTTGACGTTTGTCATTGACTTGTTACTCTAAACCAAATACATCAAAAAGAGAGATATTTTTTCCCATTAAGAACATGAACGAACAAAAACAGCTGAAACAGATATCCATAATTACCGATCCCTCCCTCAGGGAACACGACACCGGCGGTGGTGAACACCCGGAGGTTCCGGAGCGGCTGGATGTTATCAGCAGCAAACTTGCCCGCGGTCCTCTTGCCTCCCTGCTGGCGTATGAGCAAGCCAAAGCCGCAACACGCACCCAACTGCTCTCCTTCCATACCGAGGCCTGGCTGAACCGCTTTGAAGAGTCGGTGTTGTCCGGTCGGACCTACATTGATCATACCGATAATCAGATAGGTTATGAATCTTTTACTGTGGCCATGTTGTCGGCGGGCACCGGTATCAGCGGCATAAACCTGCTGGAGAACGGGATGGCGGAAAATGTTTTCTGTCTTACAAGGCCGCCGGGCCACCATGCCGAGCCGAATCTTCCCTTTGGTTTTTGTTTTTTTAATAACTGCGTTATTGCTGCACGTCACTGGCAGAGTTGCGGTAAACAGAGGGTCTGTGTGTTTGACTTTGATGCCCACCACGGCAACGGAATTCAGACCGGGTTTGAAGAGGATGCTGATACCCTCTATATTTCCATTCACGAGCATCCGAGTTTCAGCTATCCCGGCACCGGTTGGGCCGAGGAACGCGGTCTTGGGGAGGGGATGGGAACGATCTTGAATCTGCCGCTTAACCCGGGTGCAGGTGATGACCAGGTCCTTGCCCTGCTTGATGGGCCTATCCGGGAAAAACTTGCGGAGTTTCAACCCCGGGCCATTATCATTGCCGCCGGCTTTGACGCCCATAAGTGTGATGATATGTCCGGGTTAAATTATTCAACAGGGCTGTATCAGCAGCTTGGTAGCAGGATAAAGGCCTGGGAGCAGGAATTCTGTCCCGGCTCTCTGCTCTCCATCCTGGAAGGCGGCTATGATCTTGCATCACTGGCCGACAGTACTGAAGCCTATCTATCCGGAATTTTAGATTAACTGCCACTGTAACAGGAAAAAGTTATGTTTGTGTATTACTATATGACCCCGGAACCACTCACCATCAATCAGGAGATCTCTCTGACCGAGGCGTATGACATTCTCAGTGAGCACCATTTCCGTCATCTGCCGGTGGTTGACGATAGCGGCAAACTGCTGGGTATGGTCACGGACCGTGACCTGCGCTCCGCCTGCCCGTCTTCAATTTTAACAGGTGAGGAACGACAGAAGATTGTTGATCAGGTAAGCGGTACTCCGGTCAGTGCGATTATGTCCAGGGCGTTTGTCAGCCTGCAGGTCACCTCAACCCTTGACGATGCCCTGCTGCGTTTCACCTCGCGCAGTATCGGTGCACTGCCGGTTGTTGACTCTCGGGAAAGGGTGGTGGGGATCTTTTCTCTCAATGATATGATGGCAGCCTATCGCAGCCTGTTTGGTCTTGGTGAAAAAGGTTCCATACTGGTGTCGATAAAAGATACCGGTGAACCGGATCTGTTGAGCAGGCTGGTGAGCGCCCTTGAGAAGGAAAAAATTTACTGTACCCGGCTGGTGCGGTCAAGCGGCTCCGGTGGTCGTGAACCGGCGGCAATCTATCTGCGGGTCAACACCTTTAATCTGTCTTCTGTTCACAAGGTTGTGGAAGGTGCCGGATTTATTCTCCAGATCCCGGAATGGAATGAGCAGGAGGAGACGGAAAAAGATGCTTGATAAACTTTTCAGTCCGGAATCCGTTGCAGTCATAGGTGCTTCCAGGACCCCGGGCAAGGTAGGATATGACATTGTCGACAATCTTAAACAGAGCGGATTTGCCGGTGCGATTATTCCGGTAAATCCAGCAGGTGGTGAACTGCTGGGTCTGCAGGTGTACGAGAAACTGGCTGACTATCCTGACACTGTTGACCTTGTAATCATTGTTTTGCCTGCCGGACTTGTCATTTCGGCGGCAAGGGATGCGGTGCGGAAAAAGCCGGGTGCTGTGGTGGTTATCAGTGCCGGTTTCAGGGAAACCGGGGATAAGGGACGCCGGGCAGAACAGGATCTTGCCGACATCGTTACCTCCGCCGGAGCCCGACTTCTTGGTCCCAACTGTCTCGGCCTGATCAATACGGCTAACAATCTGAATGCCTCCTTTGCAGGCAGGATGCCTGAGCCCGGTTCCATTGCTGTTTTTTCTCAGTCAGGTGCGCTGTGTACGGCCATGCTGGATATGGCTGCCGGTCGTCATCTCGGTTTATCCAAGCTGGTTTCGATCGGCAACAAGGCTGATCTCTCAGAGGTTGATATGCTCAAAGCCCTGGCCCGTGATGAGAAGACAACGGTCATCGTGGGCTATCTTGAGGACATCAGCTCGGGCAATAAGTTTGTCAAAGCTGCTGAGGAGGCCAGTAATGCAAAACCGGTAATTATTCTGAAATCCGGAACCACCGTCGCCGGCCAGAAGGCTGCTGCCAGCCATACCGGGGTGCTGGCTGGTGCGGAAACAGCTTACGGGGCTGCTTTCAAACGCTCCGGCGTGTGCAGGGCCGATACCTTTGATGCCCTGTACGACTATGCCACCGCCTTTGCCATGCAGCCGGTGATTCAGGGCAACCGGATCCTGATTATCACCAATGCCGGTGGCCCGGGGACCATGGCTGCCGATGCCGTGGAAAAGATCGGTCTTGAGGTTGCCGTACTTGACAGAAATATAGCCACTGCTCTTCGTGGCCAGCTGCCGGCTGCCGCATCGGTCGGTAATCCCATTGATGTCCTGGGTGATGCCGATCCCGAGCGCTATGTTGCAGCCTTGCGTGCCGCCCAGCAGGATAATGCCGTGGATGGTATCCTGGTGCTGCTTACCCCGCAGGCCATGACCAGACCTGCGGAGACTGCCCGGGCTATTGCCGATAACATGGATGGTAAAAAACCTGTGCTGGCATCGTTTATGGGCGGCAGTGATGTCCTGCCCGGCAGACGTGAGCTGGCGGCTGCAGGCCTGCCCGACTATGAGTCACCGGAACGGGCCGTTGCTGCGCTGAAAGCCATGTATGATTACGGGGTCTGGAAAAAACGGCCGGAGAGGATGGTGACCAGGTTTCCTGTGAACCGGCGCAGGGTCGAACGAATTATCAGCAGGCGGCAGCGGGCCAACCGGCTGCAGCTTGGCGAGGTCAAGAGTAAGGATATTCTCCGGGCCTATGGTTTTCATACCATGGAGGGACGTCTGTCCTCCTCTGCCGAAGAGGCTGCCGAGATTGCCAGGTTCATAGGGTTTCCCGTGGCAATGAAGGTGGTCTCACCAAATATTATTCATAAAACCGATCTTGGCGGCGTGAAGCTGAATCTTGCCTCCAGTCAGGAGGTGGAGGATGCCTATGAGCTGATGATGCTGCGAATCCTCAGGCATGTACCTGATGCCGTTATTGAAGGTATTTATGTGGAGAAGATGGCGGACCACGGGCTTGAGGTGATCATAGGCATGACCAGAGACCCTCAGTTTGGTCCCATGCTCATGTTCGGGCTGGGCGGTATTTTTGTTGAGGTGATGAAGGATGTTACCTTTCATCTTGCCCCGATAACCGAGGATGAGGCAATCCAGATGCTCAAATCTACCCGTTCCTACGAGATGCTGAAGGGGAAACGGGGCAGTAAAAAAGTGGATATTCATGCCCTGGCAGGAGCCCTGCAGATGATCTCACAGTTGACCACGGATTTTCCCCAGATAGTGGAGCTGGACATTAATCCGCTGATTGTTGGTGAAATCGGCAGTGATCCGGTGGTCGCGGATGCCCGTATGACCTTTGCACCGGCAGGGGGCTGAAAGAACCATCAGGTGAAAAGAAGTTTTATCTGTGTAATGAAATCTTGCCCACCTTCTTTAAGCGTGCAATCAAAAATAACTTCACATTTTGAGTAGACACTGCAACATATCTTCGGCCGATCTTCAATCGCGAAATCCTCAACGTAGCCCTGCTACGCCTGCGGTTTCACTCAATCAGATCGAGCAAATATATGTCACATTGTCTACACATTTCTACGAAGTTATTTTTGATTGAACCCTAAGCGTAAACATTACGTTTGATTTCTAACTCATTAATTAGACGAGATAATTATCCATGCAATATAATGAAAACTGGCAGGAGCAGTATAGTGACCTGGTAACGACACCCAAGCGGGCTCTGGCCAGTATCCGGCCTGGTCAGCGGGTGTTTATCGGTACCGGCTGCGGTGAGCCGGTGGACCTTGTTTCTGCCCTGACAGCGAGGGCCGGGGAACTGGCCGATGTGGAGATTATTCAGCTCTTTACCAAGGGTGATGCACCATATGCCGAAAAACGACTTGCCGAATGTTTCACCATTAACTCCTTTTTTATCGGCTCCAATGTCCGCGGTATGATCCAGGAGGGACTCGGTGATTATACACCGGTCCTGCTCTCTGATATTCCGGTCTTGTTTCATTCCGGACGACTGCCCCTTGATGTGGCCCTGATACAGGTTACGCCGCCGGACATGCGGGGAAAGGTGAGCCTGGGCATTTCCGTTGATGTGGTGCGCAGTGCCACGGAAAATGCCTCCCTGGTCATTGCCCAGGTGAATCCGAACATGCCCTGGACCCATGGCGACAGCCTTATTGATATTTATGATCTCGACCTGTTGGTGCCGGTGAACAGTGACCTTATTGAACGCCGGTCAAATCCCATCCATCCGATCTGCAAAAAGATCGGTAAAAAAGTGGCCTCGCTTATCCCGAATGGCGCGACCATCGAGTTTGGGCTCGGTCGGGTGCCGGGGATTGGCAGGCTGCCCCTGGCCGTAGTTGAATTTCTCAAAAATAAAAAGGATCTGGGTATACACAGCGAGCAGCTCTCGGAACCTCTGGTCGATCTGGTCAAGTCCGGTGTGGCGAACGGCTCCAGAAAAACTGTTGACCGCGGTCGGGTGACCGTCAGCTTCTGCATGGGTACCAGAAAGGTTTACGACTTTGTCGACAACAACCCCCATATCTGCTTCAGGCCTACAGAGTATGTGAATGACGCCAATATCATCGGCAAGCAGAAAAAGATGGTGGCTATTAATATGGCCCTGGAAATTGATCTGACAGGCCAGGTCTGCTCGGACTCCGTGGCCGGAAGATTTTATTCCGGTATCGGTGGCCAGGTCGATTTTAACAGGGGAGCAGCACGTTCCGATGGAGGCAGGGCAATTATTGTCATGCCCTCAACCAATGAAGCCGGTACCAGGTCCCGGATCGTTACCACGCTCCAGGCCGGATCCGGTGTGGTGACCACCCGCGGCACGGTTCATTATGTGGTCACGGAATACGGTATTGCCTTTCTGCACGGTAAGTCAATCCAGGAACGGGTAATGGGGCTTATCTCCATAGCCCATCCGGACTGGCGGGAATCCCTGTTCAGGGAAGCAGTTGAGGCCAAGTTCCTGCGCCCGGAAAAAGCGGGTCTTGGCGAACGGTTTCACGTGCCGGGTGAGGAATTCATGCGGACCAGTCTGCTGCTTGACAACGGCAACCAGGTCTCCTTTCGTTCCATCCGGCCCACGGATGAGCCGTACATGCGTGATCTGATCTATGATCTGTCCCAGGAAACGGTTTACTATCGTTTTATGAGTAGTCAGCAGCGGTTCACCCATCGTCAGATCCAGGATTTTGTCTACATTGATCACCGCAAGGATGTGGCCATTATCGGTGTTGTCCCTGAGGCGCACGGCGAGGAGATTATTGCGGTGGGCAGGTATTACCTTAACCGAAACAACAACAAGGCCGAGGTTGCCTTTGTTATCCGTGACGGCTGGCAGAACAACGGTATCGGCTCGTTTATGTTCCGCCATCTTATTTCCATTGCCAAGCGGAACGGCATCAGCGGGTTTACCGCCGAGGTCCTGCGCGATAACCGAAGAATGCAGGCCATCTTTAATCACTCCGGTTACAAGGTAAAGAGCCGGATGGAGGAAGGTGTGTACAGCTTTGTGATTGATTTTTAATGTTTTCCGGTACCGGGAGGATGCTCGATGGCTGCTGAAGCGGATATTGGCTTGATTGGTCTGGCTGTAATGGGGCAGAACCTTGTCCTGAATATCAACGATCACGGTTTTACGGTCGCAGTCTTTAACCGGACTACTGCAAAAGTTGATGCCTTTCTGGATGGTGCGGCCAGAGGGACTGCCGTCATCGGCACCCATTCCCTTGCCGAGTTGGTCGGTACCTTGAAACGGCCGCGCCGGGTCATGCTGATGGTCAAGGCCGGAACAGTCGTGGATGGCTTTATCGAAAAACTGATCCCGTTACTTGCACAGGGCGATATCATTATCGATGGCGGGAACTCGCTGTATACGGATACCGAACGCCGCACGGCTCTGCTGGCGGACCAAGGCATACTCTATGTCGGGACCGGCATCTCGGGCGGCGAGGAAGGGGCCAGGATCGGACCATCCATTATGCCCGGCGGTAATCCAGGTGCCTGGCCCCATGTCAGGGAAATATTTCAGTCCATTGCCGCCCGGGTTGACGGAGTGCCCTGTTGTGACTGGGTGGGGGAGGGTGGTGCAGGTCATTATGTGAAAATGGTCCATAACGGTATTGAATATGGTGACATGCAGTTAATCTGCGAGGCCTATGACTTCATGCACCGGGCCATGGGCATGGATGAAGAGTCCATGCAGGCGGTATTTGAGCAGTGGAATAAGGGGGTGCTGAACTCGTACCTGATAGAGATAACCGCCGATATCCTCGGTTTTAAAGATGAAGACGGCTCCCCGCTCAGCGCGCACATACTTGACACTGCCGGTCAGAAGGGAACCGGTAAGTGGACCGGTATCAGCGCCCTGGAGCTGGGCATACCTCTTACCCTGATAGGAGAGGCTGTTTTTGCCCGCTGTCTGTCGGCCATGAAAGAGGAACGTGTTCTGGCGTCCGAGATTCTTGACGGTCCGAACAAACGATTTAACGGTGAGATGGAGCAGGTTGTTAATGATGTGCACGATGCCCTGTATGGCGCGAAAATAATTTCCTATGCCCAGGGGTACATGCTCATGCGGGAGGCTGCTGAAGAAAACAGCTGGAATCTGAATTATGGAGGAATAGCTCTAATGTGGCGGGGCGGCTGTATTATCCGCAGTGCTTTTCTGGACAATATACAGCAGGCCTTTGCCCGCAATCCCGAGCTTTCAAATCTGCTCCTCGATGATTTTTTCAGTACCGCTGTGCAGAGGGCCCAGGAGGGCTGGCGCAGGATGGTGATTTTGGCCGTTCAGCAGGGGATACCGGTCCCGGCAATCTCATCAGGCCTGAATTTTTATGACGGCTATCGCAGCAAACGTCTGCCTGCCAACCTTCTCCAGGCCCAGCGGGATTATTTTGGTGCCCACACCTATGAACGGCTTGACCGGCCCCGTGGTGAATTCTTTCACACCGACTGGACCGGCAGCGGCGGTGATGTGGCCTCAACAACATACACGGTGTAAATACAATTTTGGTAACTATTCAGGAGCACCTTATCTTCGCCCATTTAAGCCTGCTCGAGTAGCACAAGTACGCTTCACAGTCTTAAATGAACAAATCTAAGGCCCTCCTGAACAGTTACAGGACGGTGGTTTTGCAAGTTTTCTGGCACCCACCTGAACAGTTACCAATTTTGTAACTATTCAGCAGTGCAGCCAAGTGCCCCGGCGTTTATCTTAATCGTAACAATGGATCCCCGATAAAAGCACTCGGGGATGACGATTTAATTT
>WFRY01000209.1 GCA_015486315.1 Desulfobulbaceae bacterium | reverse complement strand
GCTGCATCATGCTTTTTTTAGAAGCATTCATTTGTTTGTGACTTTTTGGGGTGAGGTTTTCAGGAAACATCAACTGCCTTCGGACAGGAGTATTCTACGTAAGCGCTCCATGAACACCCTGCTGCACGCGCTCAAGTCCCCCGATATACGGGGGTATTATCGGGAGCCTTGATCACGCACAGCAGGGTGTTCCTGAAACGCTTACATTCCGAGGTATTATCATGTCAAGAGTGTAGTTAATGAAGCGCTTACTATTCTACCTCTGCAGGCATACGTTTAAATCAATGTAATGACTATCCTGCATAATTCCAAGTGGTTTGTAACTTCCGCCGGATTTCGGTCATGATTTTATTACTGCCGATATTGCGCTTCAGCTCTTTGAAAAACCTCTTGGTTTGCCGGCTATATTAAGATTTCAAAGGGTTTTAATCTGTCTCTTTTTTCGCTTTTTCCTGAATGGGAATGGGGTTTCGCTGTTCATCTATAGCTACCATGGTCACAGTGGCTTCCGTTACTTTGTAGGTCTCATCCGTACGCCTCGGGTTAGCCATGACCTCGATATGAATCAACAGGGAAGTCCTGCCGATTTTGAGCGTCCGGCACCAGAGACTTACAATATCCCCTACACATACCGGACGGTGGAACTGGATGGAATCCATGGCCACGGTGACATAACGATGGTGTCCCTGGTGCTGGGCTTCTACCGCGGCAGCCTCATCAATCATAGAGAGGATAATCCCGCCAAAGATATCTCCGTCAGGATTTGTGTATTTGGGCAGCATAACCAGTCGAATTGCCGGTTCGCCTGATGGTGCTTTAATAGTATTAGCCATGGATTATGTCCCAAAAAAACTGTGTATTGATTGTGATCCCACTTGATTATATGATGTGTCTATTCAAGGTCAGGTACAAAACAAACATCCTGTTAACTCAACAAGTTGCAAATCAGTGCGCTCAGCAGAATCCGGCAGAGAATGGGCCTCTTGAATTATTGCCGGATTGTTCTCTTTGATCTGCCGGTTGTTAACGGCGAGGTAGTGGTTGAACCAGGTTTTCCAGTGTTGGTTGAGCGTAATTCGGCTGCGGTCGGAAAGACAGGCTGTCTCAGCACAACTAATGGGAGAGTCATACACGATGGTGTCGTCTTTTTGAAGGATGTCGACAGTTGTAGAGAACAACGACGATGGGGAGGATATAGCCAAGATAATACAACACTCCCTTCTCCAGATCCCAGTTGTGTTTTATTGATTGCGATGATTCTTTGCTTGCAGGGGACAATCATGACCAAAGGGACGTTGCCTCTGCAAATCTGGACTTTTTCTCCCTGCTCCACCATTGAAAGATACTTTCCCAAGTGGTTTTTACATTATGCAATATTTGCTGATTTCATACCTGCAGAGTAGGCCATGAAGTTGGCCATGTCAAGTATGATGAGAAGTGAGACCATCAACATTCAGCATGATCCCGGAAATCATTATGAGTAATAATTATTTCCAGCTTACATTGGAAAAATTGCCAATGGCATGTTATTGTATAAAGAGTTCATTTTTGATTTTAAAGAAAGAGGTCCATATGAAAACTATTACGAAAACAAAACCGTTTTTGGTAAGTTTATTTTTACTGTTTTTGGGAATTCTATCTCTTGTTATGGAAAATATCTTCTACGGAAATATTGATGAAAACGGAGTTTTGCAGGAAAGCTTTTTTTTGCCTTTGGGGAGCGTCAGTTTTTTATTGGGCCTGGCGGGTTTGATTGGCAGCATTATTTGGTTCTATTTTAATTCTACTTCGTCACAGTAGCCAATAGCCGTTAATGGGCCGCTTTGCGTCAGGTACAATCTGCATAAAGTGTGCCGAACACTATTGACTCCGACCCTAATTATTCTAATTATTTCCAGCGATGACGGACGAAACAGATGTATTTTCTCAAATACTCAAAAAAAATATCTTGCCAGAGCCACGAGTCCCATACCCACAGCCACTGTGCCGAAAAAACTCTTGAACCGCCAGGCAACGAAAAATGTCGGAACAGCTGCCAGCAGAAACAGATTATCAAGCTCTAAAAAAAGAGTCCCGTCCCGGCACAGCAGTCCCGGTGCCAGTAAAGCCGCAAGCACCGTTGCCGGAACAAAACTTAACCAGCGGGCGATCCATGGCGACAGCTTGCGATCAGAGAGCAGCAGCATGGGCAGCAGGCGCGGCAGGTATGTGACCGCGCCCATCCCGCAGATAGTCAGGAAGACGAGTCTTTCATCCATTGTTCCATTCCTACTCCGATAGTGGCGGCGATTACAGTTGCCAGTATGACATGAGATTGACTGAAGCCAAGCATAGAGAGTACAACTGACAGTCCGCCGGACAACACTGCCATCATCAGATACACAGGTTTGACAACCTGCGGCACCAGGAGCGCAATAAACATGGCAGGCAGGGCAAAGTCCAGGCCGACCGGACCGATATCCCCAATCTGCTCTCCGGCAAGACAACCGAGCAGACTGCCGAAAACCCAGGATAACTGAGAGGTAATATTTATTGCAAAGGTTTCTGCTTTTGCGGGATTGCCTTTGGCCATCCGCATCGAGTGAAGGGCAAAAGTTTCATCTGTCAGCTCATATCCAAACAGTCCGATCTGCCACTTGCGCCAGCCTTTGAGTTTCGGTGCCAGTGCCGCAGACATCAGCAGGTGCCTGAGATTCACAACAAAGGTGGTGAAAATAAGGGTAAAGGGTGAGGCTGCGGCCCCAAAAAGTCCGGCACCGATCAGCTGTGCACTGCCGGCAAATACGATTACAGACATGGCAACGGTGTTCAGGAGGCCGAGTCCGTTCTTCTGGGCCAGCACTCCATAGGCAAAACCAACAGGAATGTATCCAAGGACAATGGGCAGGGCCTGGCGCACACCGCGCAAGATATCTGATCTTGAATTTGGCCGAGTGGATTTATACCGGTACATTATTCATTTCTGTTTTGCCCTGGATGCATTAACCGTAAGCGCTTACTGTAAAGCCGTCCTCCCGCATGTTTTTAGCCGGAGATAGCGGAGACTTCGATCCATAGGGTAAGATATAGAAACTTGCCACGACTTTTGGAGAAGTTACCTTTTGTTATTTCGAGAATAAATACCGGCTCAGCCCAGTTGCACTGCAAAATAGCCACCGTAGCGCAAGCAGAAAAATTCGTTCAGCTCCCGGGAAGGAGAGTTGTATTTTTCTGTAAAAAGTTGAACAGCCGGTCGGCAATCATCCGGTGTCCCTGGGCATTGGGATGCCATGGGTCACCGGGCAGCCTGACGGATTCCATCTCACTCCCCTGAAAAATCTGCATGAGATTAACCGACTGGGC
>WFRY01000208.1 GCA_015486315.1 Desulfobulbaceae bacterium | reverse complement strand
GTTCCCTTTCCCGGTGGCAGACTGCAGTGCCTGCCCATTGCCTGGGACAGCCGGGACAACAGATGGTTTCGTCTCTATCCCGAGCTGGAACTTGACCCGAAGGAGTGGATCTACTGGACCAACCAGGGCCAGAAGGATGACGAGGGTGGCAACAATGCCTGTGATCCGCCAGCGCCGCATTTCTTTTATCAACTCCTGTACTGTTCAGGAAAGGCCAACTGAGCCTGTTCAAAGGCGGCCCGCCTGATGGTCTGGTTCACATCGATGACAACTGTCTGCTGCTCAAAGCGGACAGGAAAGAGATCAAGAGCCCTGGGGGCCGGAGATTTCAGGACATTGCCGCTGCGGTCAAACACGGACCGGTGACAGGGGCATTCAAACTGTCTGCGCTCCGCATTCCAGGGCACGGCACATCCCAGGTGGGTGCATTTTCGGGAAATGGCAAGGAAACCGCCGTTATCCAGGCGGCTGAGGTAGCAATGGGCGGCAGGGATCAAGGTCACTGAACCTGGAGGAAAGTCGTTGATCGGCCCGGCATGTACCGGTTGTTTTTTGGGGACGAATTCTTCCCGGCTGCCGGAACGCAGAAAGGCTGCTGCGCCGGCCATAAGCTGAAGCAGAGCGACAATGCCCAGGCTGGTCCAGAGCTTGCCTAAAAAGCTGCGCCGTGAAGTCGACATTTTCCTGTTACCTGTCTTTTTTCCTACCATGGCAGCACCAGTTCCATGCCCGGTCCGCGAAACCAGATTCCCGTTATGGTAAGTCCGGCAAAAAGCATAAGGCTACAGTAGAGGAGCCACTTGGCCGCAGCAACGAATCTTGTCCCGCTACTGCCGATAAAGGGCAGAAAGACCAGCAGCAGGGTTCCTACCAGCGGCAGAACAAGGACGGCGAAGAGCGGGGGCACATGAAGCAACAGTTCCTGCAGGCCGACAAAATACCAGGGGGCTCGGACCGTGTCGGGCGTCAGGTCCGGATTGGCCATTCCGCCGAGCGGGGCGTCGACAGCCATGGAAAAGAGGAGCAGGACGCAGAAGACAACTGCTGCAAATCCGAATTCCCTGGTCAGCAGTTCCGGTATTGCCGGAACATTTTTTGATGTAACCGCCATGTTTCGGCTGCTTTCCGGGGGCAGAAGAACACCCCCGATCTTGCGCACATTCCAGAAATGATAGCCCATGAAGAGAAAAAGCAGCACCGGTACCAGGGCAGTATGTACGGCTGTAAATATCTGCAGGGTTGAACCGCCCACCTCGGCCCCGCCGCGGACGGTCTGCTGCAACACACTGCCCACAAAGGGGATATATCCCAGGATGGAGGTGGCAATGGTCACGGCCCAGTAGGCAAGCTGATCCCAGGGCAGCAGGTAGCCGCTGAAATTTGCCGTCAGGATAAGCAACCCCAGGCCAAGCCCCACCAGCCAGTTCCAGTGCCGGGGCGGGTAAAAGGCATCCTGAAGCAGGACACGCAGCAGGTGAAGAAAAACCACTATGACCAGGGCGTGCCCGGTCCAGTGGTGCAGGTTGCGCAGCAACCGCCCCAGGAACAGACTGTCCTGGATATGCTGCACCGACAGATAGGCTTGAACCGGAACAGGTTGGTAGAAAAAGCTGAGCAGCAACCCTGTAAAGAGCTGGATGGTGACCAGCAGGAGGGCTGCGCCGCCCAGTCCCCAGGTCAGGAAAAATCGCAGCGCCTGAACCGGAACGGTGCGCGGACGAAAATGGAGGAGAAAATTTTTCTTCACGACAAAAAGGCGGCCCGCTGTCTGGTAGTGTCAGTGAGAATATTATTTTTTTTCAAGATAAACAAAGTCTGAAAATAGCCCGAAACGGTATCACTTCGCGGGTGATTTTCGGATAAATAGTTAAGGTGAACTTGTAATAAATATCAAGAGATTTCAATTCATTAAATCTCCGAATGGTAACTTCTCAATAAGTGGTGCTAAAACGCTTGGGTCCCCGATAACGACATTCGGGGATGACGATCGTAACTATCTGCAATTCCGTCATCTCGGCAGGTTGTCAGCCGGGATCCATGCTCTTGGCTGGTTCAATCTTGTAGATTGAACCATGGGTTTATAACAGATTAGCCGGATCAGGTGAACCCCTCTAAAAACGACAGCTTTGTCATAAACAGGAGGACCAGGCTACAAGCCTGCTCCAGAAAAAGTGGTGCTAAAACGCTTGGATCCCTGATAACGACTTTCGGGGATGACGATCGTAACTATCTGCAATCCCGTCATCCCGGCATGTTGTCAGCCGGGATCCATGCTCTTGGCTGGAAATGGTTTTATTTTTTCAGCGTCAGCGAAACCCCTTCAGGTGCCAGTTTCAGCTTCAAGCCTTTCTGGGTGGACTTGAGTTTTATAACAACATCGTTCTGATTTTTCATGATGCTGGCTCCCGGACCTCCGCCTACGACTATATCTGCTGATGCGGACATGTAGGTCCCGTTAAAATCATCCAGCTTGTTGAGGCCGTAAACATCGCCTGCCACACTGATCTTGCTGATACCAAGATCTACGATACTCAATCCTTTAACGGAAAAGTTGTATTTCTTGCCCTGGTATGTCAGGATCCCGTCTCCCCAGGTGATGCCGATGCCGATGGCTACCGATTTGGACGTGATTTCCACTGTTGCGGTAGGTTTGTCTTCCGCATGAACGGAAACAGCCGCCATCATGCAACAGAACAGAACAGTAATCAGGGTTGATTTAAAAAAACGCATAGGTTGTACCTCCAGAAAAGGATATAAAAAAGCCTGAAAAACCTGTTTTTCCAGACAGACTACGTAACTCTATGTTTTATAATGTGTAACTGTTCAGTTGCACCCCATCTTGCGGCGATCAGGCCGCCTCACATAGACGGGCTATAGTTCGTTGGCCTGCTTGCCGCAATATGAAGCACATCTGAACAGTTACAGGCCACAGGTTATGCCAACATTGTGCTGATACCTGAATAGTTACTATAATGTTTGCCCAAAGCATAAGTTGTTATC
>WFRY01000207.1 GCA_015486315.1 Desulfobulbaceae bacterium | reverse complement strand
CATGTCAAGAGTGTAGTTAGTGCCTGTCCATAAATGGTCTTTTCGCCCGATCTCTGCGTCATGCTCAAAAAATAATGCTCGGAATATCACGTCAAGAGTTTAGTTAATGAAGCGCTTACTGTTTTTTCCTCGCTCTTTTCTTTCGAGGTGGAAACTCAAAGGTTAACTTTCCCTTGTCATCCAAGAGAAGAAACGCATCAAATGGCCGCTTTTTCTTGGAAATAAATCCGTTGATCAGTTCGGTTTTGCCGACTGTGAGCAGCTGCTCAACATACTCTCGATCAATATGGCGGCCTAAAATAATTTTACCGATCCTGAGTCCCTTCTTCTTATCGCCCTCAAGGGCTGATTCGGACATGAAGGCCATGGGAGCTTCATACACCATGGTCCCGTCAACAGGTGATACCCCGAGCGATGCCTGCTGTTTTATTGCATCCAGATCCAGGTTATCGGTGGAGTCGGCAAACTCAAATTTGACCTTGTTTTCATGGATTCGAACCGTGGCGGTGAACGGTTTTCCTTTTTTAGAACGAAAATCACTGTACGGGCCCAGGGTCTCCCCCCGGATAAGCCGGACAATTTCCTCATCTTCCATGATCCGGCCGCCCAGCACCTTGCGGATCATCAGCTTCCCGTCCTCAGATTCATAGGCAGTGGCGGTCGTATAAAATTTCCGCTCGTCCACTGGAGAAAAGGGTGCTTCCGTACGCACCGGACCGTCACCCCCCTTCACCTTTTCTACAATCTCAGCTGTTTTGTCGTAAATCTCACGCATAAACTGTGCACGGGTCATACTCCCCTTAAGGATCTGACTCAGCTTATACTCCCACTCACCGGTGAGCTCAGGTGAGGCCAGCACATCTATATCCCTGGCTTCCAGCAGGGCAAGGAGTTCAAAGGCCTTGCCGGTGGGAATCAGTTCCCGCTGTTCCCGGACAATGTATTTCTCACCCAGCAATTTTTCAATAATAGCTGCCCGGGTGGCAGGTGTCCCCAGGCCACGCTCTTTCATGGCCTCGGCCAACTCCTCATCATCAATCAGTTTGCCGGAATTTTCCATGGCCGACAACAGGGTTGCCTCTGAAAAGCGGGGCGGCGGTTTAGTGGCATGCTGCTGCTTATCTATCTCATGGCAGAGAACCGGTTTCCCTTCCGGCAGGGCCTGCAGAGTGGTTGCATCCCCTGCCCCGGCCTTTGCTCCATAGATAGCCTTCCAGCCCGGTTCCACCAGAATTTTACCTTTGGTGAGAAAAGTTTCCTGCTCAACCACGGACAGACGTCTGGTTTTATGAAAGACTGCGGCCGGGAAAAAAACAGCCAGAAATCGCTGCACGATCATCTGGTAAATTTTCAATTCAGGTTCACTCAGATTACCGGGCAGGCCGGAAGTCGGGATAATGGCAAAGTGATCACTGATCTTTTTATCATTGAAAATGCGTTTATTCTTTTTCAGGTATCCCTTTTCCAGAGCCTCTCCGGCAAACTTACCGTACTGCCACTGCTGCTGGCGGCCCACTACCTTTTTCACCGTGGGCAGATAATCTTCCGGCAGGCAGCGACTGTCCGTACGGGGATAGGTAATCAATTTATGACGTTCATACAGGGCCTGGGCAAGACCAAGGGTATTTTTCGCTGAAAATCCGAAGCGGGAGTTGGCCTCGCGCTGCAGCAGAGTCAGGTCGTACAGAGTAGGAGCGGATTGGCTGCTTTTTTTGCTGCTCTCCTCAACAACGGCATCTTTGCCCGTACACTTTTCAACAATACCGGCAGCCCTGTCCTCTTCCCAGATCCGATTCTGCCGACCATGGGGCTGGTCCGGATTTTTTTTAAAACCAGTGTCAATCCATACCCCTTGATAACTGACACTCTCACAGTTAAAGGTAGCATGCAGTTCCCAGTAATCCGTTGGTTTAAAGGCCCGCCGTTCTGCTTCCCGTTTCACCAGCAGCGACAGGGTCGGGGTCTGCACCCGACCACAGGGTGTCTTGCGAAACCCGCCATGCCGGGAGTTATAACAGGTCAGAGCCCGCGTGGCGTTGATACCGATAAGCCAGTCCGCTTCGGAGCGGCACAGGGCCGTATCTTCAAGGGGCAGCATCTCGGAATTATCACGTAAATGCGACAACCCGTCCCGGATGGCGTTTAAGGTCATGGACTGCAGCCAGAGCCGGCGAATGGACTTGCCGGCAACTGATTTTGTAAAGGACTGCTTTAAAATATATTTGAAAATCAACTCCCCCTCGCGACCGGCATCACAGCCGTTGACGATCACGTCCACATCCCGGCGCCTGATCAGTTTGCTCAGGGCATTGTACTGACTCTTGGTATTAGGCAGTACGGTCAGGGGAAATTTTTCCGGCAGGATAGGCAGGTTATCCAGGGTCCACTTTTTGTACTCAAGGCTGATGTCTTCAGGATAGGCGATGGACACCAGATGGCCAATGGCATAGGAAACAATATAGTCACTGCCTTCATAATGTGTTTTGGATCGTTTAAAGCTGCCGGGCAGGGCCTTGACAATATCGGCTGCCACGCTTGGCTTTTCGGCAATGATGAGTGTTTTTCCCATTCTACTCTCTACAAAAATATTTTCAGCAGCACGGATAAACACGGTTTTTTTACCGCATTCAACCCTGCATCTATTTTATCCGAAAATCACCCGCAACGTGATGCAGTTTCGGGCTCTTTTCATCCTTTGAAGTCTTTAGGCTGTAACCTGAAAAATGATCCTGCCATGCTGGTTTATAAGGAGGCAATAAATTCAAGAACAGCGGAGTGCCATGTATCAGGCTGTTCAAGGTAACAGGGATGGGGAGCACCTTCTATAATAAGACGCCTTGCTCCTTTTACGTTTTCCAGCAGGGTGTCACTGTTGGCAAGAGGAGAAATCCGATCCTCACCGCCCCAGATAATAAAAACAGGCAGATCAAGTTGAGCGAGTCTGTCTTTATTTTCCTCCACTCCTACTGCACCGACAAGTATCAGGCCACCCAGAATACCGGGATGGTTCAGTGCAAGTTCAAGGGCTATTCGCCCGCCCATGGAAGGACCAATCAATACCGGTCGATCAAGTTCACCCTGAGTAATAAACTCGGACAGCACCTTATCCTGACTCTCTGCACAGGGAGCAGATCCGCCAAAACCCGGCATATCAAGGGCCAAAGGATGATAGCCGGCTGACGCCATTTTTTCCAGCGTGCCGAGTTCCTGCCAGGTTGCGGCCTGAAATTTCATGCCATGCAGCAGGACCACATCCTTGCCGCCCCGCTCACCAGCCTCAAGAACGTGGAGACAGCATGATGCGGCATCAATATTTTTCTCAATGATATCAAACATTTTAGAATCACCTGATGATATTTCCCAGAATTACCGGCCTGAGAATCAAACGGAAACCGGAAACAAGAAGTAAGCGACATTAACAGGTTTGTCAACGGCAACAACCAGAAAGAGACAGATACAGGAGGGGGAAAAAACAGATCGCTGCAGGATGTTATTGTTTATTCTGTTACCATTTTTTCTATTACCCAAGCCCTGCAGAATATATTCTTTGCTGAACCGGGAAGTATAAAAACCACATTTATTTTCAGGAGAAGAAACAAAACCGTCCACAGTGTCCTGTCGATAGCCGGTATGAACGAGGCATCTGCGCAGGTTGAAAATTATCAACCTGCGCGTAACTGGTCACAGGATTTGTGACTATGTGTTTTCATCTACCTTAAAGCTGTTATCTACTCGGCACACTCCTTTTCCTTAGCAGCAAAATCTCTCAACAGAGCATTATTTTCTTCCTGAAGTTTTTCCAGGCCGGCCCGTTGCTCAGTAATTTTGGAGAGTAAAATATTTTTATTAATCTTCCAGTGATCCCGTTCTTTGTTGATCTTATTCAGGGCCGCGTCTTTTTCTCCAATTATTCTTCCAAGTCCGATGATCTGAGCCTGTAAGGACTCACATCCACTGGGTATCTCGGCCTTGACAGCAGCAGCCTGGTCACGAAGATTGCGGATGGAGAGAGCAGACTGCTCAAGTTTTGCACTCAGATCGCGCACAGCCGATTCAGCCTGGGCAAGTTTTGCCTGCAACTCTTTCGTTTCCTGTGTCTTCAGCTTGACATCAGCGCAGTTGGCACGCAACTGCTTGATAACCGACTCAGCTTGAACCAGTTTTGCCTGCAGTTTTTGCGACCCCCGGGCATGCTGTTCAGCCTGAGCAAGCTTTTGCTGCAGCTGCCTGACAGTTGATTCAGCTTTTGCAAGTTTTGTCTGCAGCTCTTTCGTGCCCTTATCGTTCTGTCCCGCCTGAGCTAGCTTTTGCTGCAACTGTTTGATAATTGATTCAGCCTTTACAAGTTTTTGCTGCAGCTCTTTCATCCCCTGACCATGCTTTCCGGGTCGAGAATTTTTTTTCTCCAGCATCTGAATGGACGATTCAGCCCGGGCAAGTTTTGCCTGCAGTTTTTTCGTATCCAGTGCATGCTGTTCCGCCAGGGAAAGCTTTTTTTGCAGGGCCTTGACGGATGCTTCGGCTTGAGTGAGTTTCGCCTGCAACTCTTTCAACTTCTGCGCTTCCTGTTTAGCGGCAGCAGTTTCTGTTTTTTTCAACACCTTGGCATGAGCAACCTTTTCCGGAGCCTTGACAGCCTCAGGTTCTTTCACAGGTGCAGCCTGCAGGTGGACCTGTTTTTCAGCAGTATCTTCAGCTTTTGTAAGTTTTTTCCATACCCTGACATGAGGCCCCTGGTCAACGGCATTATTTACCACCGGAGCTTCAACCGCAGCATGGTGTTCGTTCGCCGACGCCGCGGCCAGAAGACTCAGAACAAACACAGCGGCCAGCGTTCCCGTAAGCAGATTTTTCTTCATGGATCTACTCCTATATGTTGAATTATCTTGACTATTCATCGCTCTTGTATGGTAACCATCAGTCTTGACAGTGAAAAACGGGTACGCACTATACATTCAGACACCCTTTACACTATCCGTATTATAACAAACCAGCCCCTCGGACAATATCAAAATCGTCCCCGGCAGCACTGGAAAAGTGCCGGTACCCCCTCCGACAATGAAAGGAACAGCGGCTGCAACTCCTCAGAGATCGGGGTCGAAAAAATATCGTTCAAAAATGCCTGCAGCCGGTCAGCCAATGGCCAACACCTTTGCCCCCCGAACCGCACCGGTCTTTAAAGCAAATAATGCACGGTTGGCCTCTTCCAGGGGATAGACATCAACCGTTGGACGAATAGCCAGTTCTGCAGCGAGTTTCAAAAACTCGTATACATCGGTCCTGCAGACATTGGCCACCGACTTAATTTCTTTTTCCAGCCACAGATGGCGGGGATAATCAAGATGAGCCAGTTGGTTACGGTCATGATTCTCTTTACGAATGGCATTAATGACCAGTCTTCCGCCGGGGCGAAGATGCTCCAGTGCGGCAAGCACCGGTTTCCACACCGGCGTAGTGTCAATAACAGCCTGCAGAGCAACAGGAGGCGTATCCGTTGTATTACCGGCCCAATCAGCACCAAGTTCCATCCCGAAACGCTGTTCCAGGGGATTTCTGGCAAAGATAAAAATCTTTGAGTCAGGATACAGATGACGGGCCAGCTTCAGAACCAAATGGCCGGAACCGCCAAAACCAGTCAACCCAAGGGCATCACCGTTCTGCAGGCCGGAAAGCTGCAGCGAACGGTAGCCGATGGCACCGGCACAGAGCAGTGGTGCGGTTTCAAGGTCAGATAAAGACTCCGGTATCGGACAGGCAAAATCCTGATCCACCACCATAAATTCAGCATAACCGCCATCGGCATCTCGACCGGTAGCCTGAAAATCAGGGCAGAGATTTTCAAGTCCCCGACGACAAAAATCACAACGACCACAGGCCCGATAGATCCAGGCAACTCCGACCCGATCACCAATCCTATGGACGGTTACACCCGGCCCGGATCTTTCCACCCGACCGACAATCTGGTGCCCCGGAATTACCGGAAACACCGGCGGTGGTGTTCTGCCCTCAATCTCATCAAGTTCGGTATGACAGACACCACAGGCCAGAACCCGCAGCAGGACTTCTCCCGGCCCCGGGGCAGGAACCTCCCGCTCACAAAAAACAAGAGGCTCAGAATTATGATGCAGATCAACCGTAGCCTGCAGCTCCTGAGCCTTCATGCTTCCCGAATGGATGTTATTCAGGGCTTGAGTTCATTGAGGAACAATCCCTGAGTCCCGCTGATATTACCGCTGAACCGGGGTCTGAATAAGCTGCTCGTTCAGGTCGGCAAGTTCCTTGTTCTTGGCGGCAAGTTCTTTCACCAGGCCACGATTTTCTTCCTGCAGTTCCTGCATGGTATCCTCCTGCTCTGCAATCCTGTTAAGAAGAACATCCATGTTAACCTTCCAGTGATCAAGCTCCTTACTGGTCTCTTCAATGGTTGCATTCTTCTCTTCAACGATCTTCTCAAGACCTATGAGCTGGGCGCGTATGGATGCATAGTCACGAGCATTTTTAGACTGCTCAATAACCGCTTCGGCAACAGCGAGTTGTTCCTGCAGCTCCTGGACAGCCGCTTCGGTTTTATTAAGTCTGGCCTGCAGGTCTTCCGTATTCTGTGCTTCCTGCTCAGCAGAAGAACTGAGTTCTTTTTTCAGGGCCCTGCTCTGTTCGATTGTTTCTGCGGCAGCGACAAGCTGCCGGCCTTTCTTCTCGACTACAGCCTGGAGTTGCGTATTCTGCTGAGCTTTGTCCTGCAGGGCAGCATGCAGTTCGGAAACCTGCTGCTCTTTCTGCTGCAATGCCTCATGGAGTTCAGCAATCTGCTTCTCTACCTTTTGCCGGGTAGCCTGTAATTTAGCAACCTGCTGTGCTTTCATTTTGAAGGCAGCCTGCAGTTTCGCATCAGGAACGCTTTTACCTTTGGATGCTGATTTCAATTGAGCAATCTGCACATCTTTTTTCTTGAGTTCAGCCTGCAGTTCAGCAATCTGCTGCTCTTTCGCCTTAAGGGAGGCGGCCACCTCAGCATCCGCTTTATGGTCGGATCCAACGGCTGCGGCAGGTGCCTTTTTCAGTTTATTAACCTCTTCAACCAGACTCTTCTTCTCCTGAGTCAATGCGGCTACGGCAGCATGCTGCTCGGAGGCCTTTGACTCAAGGGCCTTGTTCGCCTTGCGCAGCCTTATCAGTTCGCTTCTGGCCTTGGCAAGCAGCTGTTCTTTGACCTGCAGTGATTTCTGGACAGCTGCGGTTTTGGCCAGCAGCGTATCATGGGCTTTGGCATCCTCGACCTTGACCTCTGTCAACTGCTCAGCCGCATTGTCCTGCTCCCGCAGGATTGCATTTTTTGTCTTATGACCGACCTGCCCCCACAGGGAACCCAAAACCAGCAATACCGCCAGTATCCCAATAACCAAATTCTTGTTCATGACCCTTGCTCCTGTATGTTAAAATTGTCCTTTACCCTTACTGTTTGTCGGCCCATCAGGCATTCCTTGTAAGCCGAAATTCCGTTTAGCAAACCGGCAGAGGCTACTCAATAGCGGCCAGTTCCTGGTCTATACGGTTTAAATTACGTCTGATCTTTTCTTGAAGCCCTGCCCGGGGATATTTACGGAGAATATCCTCAAGCAGCCGCCGGGAAGAGAGTAAAAGCTCCCTTTTATCACCAAGATCTGTGGACCTGCCGGCTCGAACAAAGAGTTCTGCCGCCTTTTTCCGATCATCCTGAGCAGCAAGACGTGACGCCTCTTCAATCTGCAAACCGGCCCTGGTTCCAAATGATGTGTTGAGCAGTCCGGTGAATACTTCAATGGATTTATCATAATCCTTTGCCTGCATTAGTGCCATTCCCTCATCCCAGGTGGCCTGCAGGGCATCGACCTCTACATGTGCGGCAGAGCCGTCGCCGGGTTCTCCGACTTGACCGGATTCGGGAGCAACAGAGGACTCAGCCGGTGTTGTTGTCTGTAGAATCTCTTCCTGGATCGTATCCTGTTCCACCAGAGCGCCTGAAGCTGCTCCTGCCAGCGAATTCTTTTTAAGTTGCAGGATAGCCTGCTTATCCATCGGCAGTATATCAGATGGAACTTTCTCAATCAGCAGTAATGCATCCTCATTGTTGTGTTCCGCACTCAGTCTGTCAACATGTTCAAGCAGATTACCAAACCATTTTTCGGCTTCCTCAGCGGCCTTTTGCTCAATGTCGGAGACACTGGAAAAAATAACGGAAGCAGGATATTTCTGCTGGAACGCCTGTGCCTGCTGGACAACGGTAAAACCGTCACGCTGGGGATTATAGCTGGTATAGCCCAGCAGCAACGCTGCATAGTCATGGACTTCACCACTGTGCGATCCGGCATAATTAAGGGCTGTCAGTTGTCTGCGGGCCCAGTCATTTTGAGACCCCAGCTCTCCATACAGTCGTTCCAGAGCTTCATACCTGCTGCGGGCAGTAGTGTAATTTCCAAGACCGAAATCAAGATCTGCAAGCAGTTTTAAAAGCTTTGGTTCCCATTGCTTTGCCCCTTGCTCACGGGTACGCTCAAGCAGGGTGTTGAAGACACGAACAGCCTCGCGTTCGCGACCGGTTTTCATCAGAGCAATGCCGTAGCAGTAGCTTATTCCGATCCCCGGTTCTTCTCCGGGAGAGAGGACCAGGGACTGATACCGGCTGATAACATCGCTGTAATCACCACTGTCAAGAGAGCTGTTCATGAAGGATTCAACGGATGTCCCGTCATCTGCCGAATTGCCGTGAGCAGCAGAATATGCACAACCGGTAAGCCATTTTCGACAGTCACCTTCAAGAAAAACAATATCCTTTTTTTCAATATCCGGCAGAGACTTATTAATCAGATCACTTGTTTTCTGTATGGGCTGCTCACGCAGCAGTTGATTCTGCAGATGCTTGAAGTCAGCCAGCAGATCAGTTGCCTGCAACCGGCAGTTAGTAACCTGATTATGCTGGTCTGGAGAGAAATCCAGCGAATCCGCCCTGTCATCTACGTCCTGCAATATTTTTATTTTTTTCTCATAAGAGGAAATACGCCTGTTGATCCGGGTCAACGAAGGAATGATTACATCACGGGCATAGGTTGCCTGGTCAGGAACAGCTCCTGCAGGGGAAGCAGATTGCGCCGCCTGTTGCCGGGAGCTACCGGTCGGCGTATTCCCCTCATACGGCCCTATGGTTTTTAATCCGCCTACACAACCGGAGAACAGAAATGCTGAAGCGATACCGCATAACAAAAGGGTGAAGCGGTGTGAACCAGTGGGTGTTGAATACATATTATTCATTCAGGTTGGGCGATCACTGAGGACCGTCAACAAATATTCATTTCAAGCATATGCTAAAAAAAAGTAGAAAACAATGATATCGGTTACCAGCTGCCCTGCTTAGGCGGAAGAAGCACTGGTAAACTATGCCGGTGCTACAACCGACAGACTTTGAATTCCCGGGTAATTCGTATAAAAAAACAAGTCATCAATTCCTACTTATGACATTGTCGTAAAAATCTTCAAATCCATAATCCTGCATTCTACCAATCTCGTCACTTCCGCATGCATCTATCGGAAATCCAAAAACTTACCGGTTACTGGACCCCGATAACAACAATTCCGGGATGATACGAAACCGATGGATGTTTTCATATCATAGTTAATCCGACAAAGTTGAACTACACTTTGCAGAAACTATCAAAAAAATGTGCGCTCTACAATTGCTTTCTGTCCGGAAAGAAAAAAAATCCGTACCTGATTATTATTTTACAGGGTTTCCAGCACCTTTTTACTGCTGATTCAACCAGAACGGTCTGAAGCTCCGCTCCGGTTTAAAATATCCGTTTCTGCTCACCTCTCCGTAGCTCAGAATGGCAGGAGTATCAGGCGGGATAAGCGATTTACGGGCACCCCGTCCCTCAACAACACGTCCACCGGCCTTGGGGTCAACCGGCACAAACATTTCTCCGGTATCAGGATATTTCAAGCCGATACCGTTAAAAACCAGATCCACAGGGTCCAGTTTATCACCAAGCCCTTCAAGTTCAAATAGATCCCCGGCAATTTTACTCCAGGCATGCAATGCCCCCTGGGCACCGGAAATACGGGTAGAGCTCTTCCTCATGGAGACATTGCTGTCAAAACCGACGTATACGCCAACGGTATAGCCCGGAGTGAAGGTAAGGGCTGCCCCTTCCGGGGCTATTCCCGCCGGGACATACCCCATAAATGAGGCATTACGGTAGTCATTTGCCGTACCGGTCTTCCCCAGGAGCGGCAGGGGAAGATTCATCTTATCAAGTTCTTTCTGCCGGGCAGTGTCCTGGCTGCGCAGTCGGACATTATCACGGGCATACCGTCCTGTACCATGAAGAACAACATTCTGAAGTATATTACTTACAACCGAACTGGTCTTCTGATCAAACACCTGCCGCTCAGACGATTGCCTTAAATAGATAATCTTACCACCCGGACCTTCGATGCGCTCAATGATTGCCAGCCCGTCCTGGTCGTCTTCCTTGAGATCTTTTTCCTCCATCCCCGCAGGCAGTACTACATTATAACTCTTCCCGGTGACCATGGTCTCATACATACGAACCGACTCGGCCAAGGTAACAACGTTAGACCCCAGGGGGAAGGAGAGAACCGGTTCAAGCTCACTTTTGATGCCGGTTTCCCGGCCAAGTTTTATCAGATACTGCAACCCCAGCATGACCTTGTAATCACTGATACCGGCGAGCACTTCCATGGAATAGGGTTTATACGATGCCAGGGCGGCCCTCTCCACAGCCATCTGTCGCTGCACCTGACCCAGGGCATAGGAACTGACTACTCCGTTAACCAGAATTCTTCCCCAGAAACGATCGATTTCAGCAGACGACAACCCCTGCAGACGATCACGGAGTGCCTGCTCGCTCAGGACATTCCAACTGTGGGGAACCTTATCGGCAAGCGTATAAAAAATTCGCCCATTGCTGTTCACAACAAAGGTGCCGCCCGGCCGACCAGTGGACTGGGCATCAAAATACGCCAGAGGGTCCTGACCGGGCATGGATCCTGCCCCAATATAGCTCCGATACTGCAGCAAAGACTTCTGTACCCGCTGCAGGGCAAGATAATTTCGCCGCAGAATTGAAATGCGCAGATTAAGCTCGGCACGCTGATGCTTTTTCAACTTTCTATCCTTGAGAGCAATCACCTGTGCTGCCCGAAAGTTATCAAAGTGAAGCCCGTACGGCAGACTTTTCAACTGCTGATAATCTGCTGCCCGGTTATCGAAAAGAAAATCCGCTTCCAGATTTTTTACGGCACGCTCATAGGCGGCTCGATCAAGAACACTACGGGAAATATGAATCCCGTAATTGTCCCGCATCCGCTCTTTAAAACTTTGGTAACTTTCCGTTTTGTTGCCCCTTAAACGTGGAGCCATATCCAGATAGGCGGCAACCTCCTGCAGCCTGGGGGACGTCAACTCATCCGTCAGGTGATAGAGAAGCCAGACAGCAGCCACGTTTTCCGATTTTACCCCGGCCCAGCTCATGGATACAAAATCAAAGGGACTGTGATGGTCCGGCCGGGGAAAATATGGACGATCCATAAAGACAAAGACATTGCGCCGGTTATCAAGATGATCCACAGCACTCCAGCCAAGCTGCAGGGCCGCAGAAAACAAAAACGGTTTAAAAGTAGACCCCATCAACCGCTTAGCGGAAATTGCCCGGTTGAAAAACCGATTTTCCATACCTCCGGCCATGGCCCGGATCATTCCCTGCTGCATAACCAGGGCTGCCCCCTGCAGTTTGGGATACCGTTCCAGGTCCAAGGTCGGAGTGTTATCAAAAAAATCCACTTCCCGGACACTGACATAAATTTTGTCGCCGACCTGCAGGCGGGAAAGCAGTTGGGGAATATCTTTTTTGCCCGGCCTTGCCCAGAGTCCCTTGCGAAATTTGAGCAATGCTTCAGCTATTCTGGTCATTCCCTGCTTATCAATAAAACCTGTCGGCTGTTTGGGGCCGAAATCTACCTTTATTATCGGCTTGCCTGGATCGTTTAGATCAATATCTGCAACAGTGCCGAACAAAAAAGCCTTTTCCTGAATTTTTTCATCACCGCTGTATGTAGCTTCTGCATACTCCTTCTGAACGGCTTCTCTCCCATAGCCGCGCAGTCGAACATCAAGCCTGGACAGTTCCCGGCGCAGGTTATACAGGGTTTCAGCCTGCAGCGTCTGATCAACCGAACTGATAATACGAGCACCGGAGGTGGAGATATTGGAGATACCATGATCTTCCAGGGCCTCGGTAATCACATGCGTGGCCAGCCCGTCCTTGACCAGATCCATGACCGTATTAAGGGCAAAACTGGTTTTTCCCTGGTTAAAAACAATGTCGCGTTCAACTGCAGCGTCATGCTCTTCCTGGGTGATCATTCCCAGCTTCAGCATGTTACCCAATACATATGCCGCCCGTCCATCGGCCCGGAGCAACGCCTTGCGGGTATCTTTCCTGTTTTTCTTGGTAAAAGGATTATAATAATTCGGCCGTTTGACTGAACCGGCAATAAAAGCCGCCTCAAGCAGGCTCAGATCGGCAGCATCCTTATCAAAATAATAACGTGCAGCCACTCCCAGTCCATGGCCGTTGCCGCTGACATAAAACTGATTGCTGTAAAATTCGAGAATTTTTTCCTTGGAATATCGGTTTTCCAGGCGCAGGGCATAGAGCAGCTCTTTCAGCTTTGCCCTGTAACTGCGGGATTCCCGTTTGAACAGATTTTTTGCCGTCTGCTGGGTAATGGTACTGCCGCCGGCCACAACCCGGCCGGCCTTGTAATTTGCGATCATTGCCCGCATAATGCCGGGGATATCAATACCAAAATGGCTGAAAAACGACTTATCTTCCGCAGCTACTATGGCATTTACAAATTTCCCGGGTATCTGGTCATAGTACAGATACTGGCGATGGTAATCCTGAAAGAGAACACCTATTTTTTCTTCTCCGTTTCGGTAATACACCGGACTTTCCCGGCCCAGGATAGACTCAATATAGGCCTCATCCATCTCCGGACAAGGAGCCTTGACCACCAGGTGATACAGAATCCCCACGCCACCGGCGGTTGCCAGTACGGCAACAAACAACACAAAGAAAAAAAGATATTTAAGGAATCGAAGCATAATGGATATTCCCGGATTCAGGGACCGGGATTCAAAGATTGCAGGTTAAAATCTGTTCTCATTCGGCAATGAAAAATTAAACCGGGAATCAATAATGACATTGACAGGACATGAGCAATATCATTATTCAGTTCCAGAAAGAGTAACCGTTAACTGTAAATCATAATAATAACAATTGTCAACGATATGTTTTTCCTTGAAAAATTTGCTGGTATAATGGTAGATTGGTTGTAATAATAATATGTTACAGATAATCAGCAAATAACTGTTCAAAAATACTTAATAATTTAAAATAGTTATCATCCGGTCGACCACCGAGATAAAGTATGAAGAAATATGTGAACTGTAGTTCCTGCTGCCTGCTGTTTTTTCTCCTGCTGTTACTTTCCGCCTGTTCCCCCCTCACCGGCTCTAACAAATATAACTCCAGCCGAACGGGTAGTGTTGCCGATTGCGAATATGATCAGCAGGACATTGAACTGGTTCCTGTAGAATCGGAGCAGGATCTGGAAGAAGAACTTGCCGGGCTGAAACAACTCGGCAACTGGGGCAAGGGCGGACTCAGCAGGACCGGGATGCCTGTAACCATTGTTTATGACTTTCCGGTAACCATTAATCCGCAGGTCGAATTCTATCTTGAT
>WFRY01000206.1 GCA_015486315.1 Desulfobulbaceae bacterium | reverse complement strand
CTCACCCTCATGAGCACCTATGTTGTAATACCCCCGGCGCTGTAACTACTCACAGGGTGCCGTAGATTTTCGTGGCTAGTCCGGCGCCGCGTATACGTCATACGTAAGCCGGGCTGGACGCGGAAATATGCGGTGCCCTGTGAGTAGTTACCTCCCTTCCTGATTACAGATTTGCCAACCGTTTTGCGGCAAGTCCGGATTCACTGCTGTCAGGATAGTCGGCAATCAGTTTTTTATATATGATTTTAGCGGTTTCATGATCCGTCAACTTCTCAAAAGACATGCCCTGTTTTAAAAGAGCTGCCGGGGTATGCGAATCACGGGCATGATTGGAAATCACCTTCTGATAGTCCAGGATTGCCAGGTCAAACTCTCCCTGGTTAAACAAACATTCTCCCATGTAAAACAATGTCTGAGCCGCCTGTTTTCCCTGGGGATTTTGCGAGAGTACCTGTTCAAAAGTTCTATAGGCGTCCTTATATTTCCCTGCCTTGTAACTGTTCAACCCCTGACTGAATAAATCGGTACCAGCCGCCGATGCGACCGGTTCAGCAGCAACAACAACCTGCTTCTCCGCTTTCGGCTTCGACTTGACAGATGCGGCAGCGGGTCGATGCTGCTGCGAAACCGTTTCAACAACAGTACCATTACCCAGCCGTACTTTTCTCGATGCCGGTTTGACCGTCACAAAGCTGCTGCCCACGGCACCCGCGGCCACAACAGTTCTCTTCCGGGCCTCCTCCGCACGTTTAGCCGCCTGACGGGCCCGCTGCTCTGCTGCCTGCACCCTTACCTGAAGCACCCTGTCCAGGCCGGCAGCCAACTGATCAACTCTTGTTTCAAGGGTTTTTATACGCTGCTCATTCTCAGTACGCATCCGTTCTATTGTGCTCTGCAGAGCAGCCATCTCTGTCACTGTCTTGTCGCGAAGTCGAGCGGATTTCTGGTCGCTCTCTTCAACAAGGGCCCTTAACTGCTCCGTTTCTCCGGCCACTGCGTCAATTTTATTCACCGAACTGGCCTGGCGTTTCTGCATCTGATTAACCGTACTGGATTTAACCTCTTCCACTTTCTGGTTAACCGTCCTTATCTGATAATTCAGTTTACGGACCTCATCCTGGCTCGCACACTGGCTGAGCAGGAGAATAGAACAACCCGCAATGACCATATTTCTTATTGCTTTCATCTGCATCCCTCTTTATTTATCACTGGATGGAAAATTTCTTAACTTTTTATCATTGTTGAACCTGGGGAGACCACTGGGAATATGACTGGTTTCCCTCCAGGTTGAAGAGCTTCCTCTGCCCCTTGCCGTTTGCAAACACAGCGTAAAGTTCCTGGCGGCCATTATATTTTCTGGAAAAAACAATCTGCTTTCCATCCGGTGACCAGGTAGGAGATTCAAAATCACCGGGTCCGGAACTCACCTGTGCAGGTGATCCGCCGCTGATTGGAATTGTAAAGATCTGATAATGTCCGGCCGTCAGCCCGGTGTAAGTAATTTTATCCCCTTTGGGCGACCATGAAGGCTCGGCATTTTCATTACCCTGAAAGGTGAGACGCCTGGTCTGTCTGGACTGCATGTCCATTATATAGACCTGGGGTTTGCCGCTGCGATCAGAGACAAAGCTGAGGGATCTTCCATCGGGAGAAAAAGAAGGTGATACATTAATACCCGCCCGCCTGGTCAGTTGCTCAATAATCTTTCCCTTACGGTCCATCAGGTACAGATCAGGACTGCCTCCCTTGCTTAATGTCACCACCATGGTCCTGCCGTCCGGAGAAAATGCCGGGGCCAGATTCATTCCATTACGCCTTGACAGCGCCCTGGTTACCTTGTTCTGATTCAGTTTGGTGATATACAGGTTCTGGTTTCCACGATGGTAGGATGAGTAAGCAAGAGAGCTGCCGTCAGGGGTAAAACGAGGGGAAACACAGAGGTGGTTATGGCGGGTTATCCGACGAACCTTGCGTCCCAGCACATCGGCCAGATAAACCTCTTTCCGCCCGGTGGCATCTGAAATAAAGGCAATTGATGTCCTGCTGATTCCCGGCTCACCGGTAAACTCCTCGACCAGGGCATCAACAAGGCGCAATGCCATGTCATCCCGCTGGGCGACAGAACCTTTATACCTCCGACCGGCAAGCATCTTATTTTCCACAACATCAAGCAGACTGCCTTCAATAACAATGGTGTTTCCACTGGACGTAAACTTACCCATCACCACATAGTCGGCGCCCAGGGCCTTCCAGTCGACACCACGATTTGCACCGTAGGCGGCAGGATCAACTATCTGGATAAAACCGTGAAATTCGAGCCCCTTTGCGACTAAATCAGCAATCTCCTGCCCAGTTTGACTGGTTGCATTTCCTGCAGTGTCGACAAAAGCGGGCACGGCAACAACAATCTTGCGCATTTCAGAGGCTGCAATATCAAGATAAATTCTTTCTGCTGCAGCTCGGGAAAGAGGTGACAGGGAAAAAACAACAGCTGCAAGCAGTGCTGTACAGAGTCGGGACAGAGAAAATAAGCGATTCATTGGGTTCATATGGTAAAAGTCATATCTGTTGCTGCTACATTGCCAGTTCGCCGGGCTTAAAACGGAGCCCGACCTCTATGGAGGGTTGTGACATCAGGGCGGGAAAGCGAGGCATGGGCGCTGCACTCTGCAGGGTTTTCATGACAAACTGATCAAAAAAACTGTCTTTTGAGTTTTGTTCAATCTGCATATTACTGATGGATCCGTCATTGCGAATAGTCAGTACGACAATGGTCTCCAGGCCGTTGTCCCACTTGCGCATGTTCGGCAGTACCCAATAACTGTGCACCCTTTCATAGAGGGATGAAAGATACTGTTTGAGCACTGCCGACTGTACCTTGCGTCCGGATGACGAACGTGAGGATCCGGCTGCTGCGCCGGCAGGTCCTCTTTCGCGAATAACAGAGGCGAGTTCCTGTCTGGCCCTGGCAGCGGCACGATCAGCCTCCTGCTGGGCACGCCTGGCATCTGCTATTGCCTGTTTCCTTCTTGCCTGCTCTCTCCGCTTCTTTACCTGCTCCGCCTTTTTCCGGGCCAAGGCCTGCTGTTTTTGCGCCCTGGCCCTCTGCTCCCGCTCTTTTTCCTCTGCCAGCCGGGTATCTTTCACCTTTCTGATCTTGCGCTTAAGCGGTTTCAGCGAGATCTGTTTCACCGGCGCTGCTGGTTCGGGAGTTGCCTCCTCCGGCGCTACCGAAACTTCAGGAGCCTTCGGTTCAGGCCGGGAAACGGCAGGTTTTACCACCGGAGCCTGCTTCACTGGTACCACCGGTCTGACAGTCGGTTTTGCTGCCGCCGGGGGAGCAACAGGCTCGGGCATGGAAACCAGATCGACGGTAACGACGTTATCAAGTAACGGTTTATGCTCAATCAGATCCGGCAGAATTATAGCGCCTGCAAAAACAACCACATGGAGTCCAATGGCCAGGTTTAGCGGCCATTTCCAATATCGGTCGTTTTCCCTCTGCTCCTGAAAAAAATCCCTGTCGCTGTACTCTATGCCGTCCAACTTTTCCTGTATACCCCTGATATCTTACTTTTTCTTTTCGTCAGGACGGGTAACCATACCCAGCTTATCGAAACCGGCCCCTTTGATTTCAGCCATGGTTTTAATGACCAGACCATACGGGACACTCTGGTCGGCCCGCAGGTAGACAGGTTCCTTTTTCTTCTCATCCGGGAGACCGGCCAACTGCTGGCGCAGTAATGACAGGTCCACCTTGATCTTACCTAAATAAATTTTGCCCTCTTTATTAATGGAAACCATGAGCGGCTTCTCATGCTGACGAAGCGACTTGGTCGTGGTCTCGGGCAGGTTCACCTCAAGCCCCTGGGTCATCATGGGTGCGGTGACCATAAAAATAATCAACAGCACCAGCATAACATCCACCAGTGGCGTTAC
This sequence comes from Desulfobulbaceae bacterium, assembly GCA_015486315.1. Lineage (GTDB taxonomy): Bacteria > Desulfobacterota > Desulfobulbia > Desulfobulbales > Desulfobulbaceae > Desulfobulbus_C. Next base: position 259 of record WFRY01000206.1, on the reverse strand, counting down.
ATTAATATCAGCGACCAGCCCACGCCGACCTTTGCCACCTGTTGGTCCCATAATATAACGGTTTTACGGTTTATGGTTTACGGTAAAAAACATCTGATTACACAAAAATTTTGATTACCCACAAAGCTCAGCCATTAACAAATTCCTGGATCCCCGATAACAACACTCGGGGATGACGCGACTTGCAACCCCGGAGGATGACGCCGTTTACAACTCCAGGGGATGACGCGGCTTGCAACTCCGTTAGTAACTATTCAGG
>WFRY01000205.1 GCA_015486315.1 Desulfobulbaceae bacterium | reverse complement strand
TGTAGACACTGCAACATATCTTCGACCGATCTTCAATCGAGAAATCCTCAACGTAGCCCTGCTACGCCTGCGGTTTCACTCAATCAGATCGACCAAATATATGTCACATTGTCTACACATATCTACGAAGTTATTTTTGGTTGAACCCTAAGCTGTTGCCGGTTTGGATATTCCGAGCCTGCCGGTTATTTGTTTTTCATCTGGGCCTGGAGAAGATCACCGAGGGTTCCCATGGACTTGGGTTTGCTGTCTTTGGGCGGCGGGGTGTAATTTTTTTCCTCTTCTTCTTGAGCCGTGTAATCTTCCGGCACCAGAGAGATGCGCTTCTGTTCCGGGTCAACGCCGTCGATTTTAACCGTGATGTCCTGTCCTGCTTCAAGTACTTCCCGGGGATGATTGATCCGCCGTCCGGTACCAAGCTTGGAGATGTGGAGCAGGCCGTCAATACCGGGTTCCAGGGTGACAAAGGCACCAAAGGCTGCCAGTCTGGAGACTCTGCCCGGATGGACAGTTCCGGGGGCATATTTTTCTTCCACCTGATCCCATGGGTTTTCCAGGGTGTCTTTCAGGCTGAGCGAGATGCGGTCATTATCCCAGTCCAGCCGTTTGATAAGCACCTCTACCCGCTGCCCCTGACTGAGGACATCTTCCACCTTGTCGGTCTGGCCCCAGGCGATCTCTGAAATGGGGATCAGTCCGTCCACTCCGCCGATATCGACAAAGGCACCAAAGTCGCGAATTGAAGTGACTGTTCCCTCTACCTTGTCGCCCTCCTGCAGGGTGTCTTTGAGCTGTTCTTTCAGCTGCTCCCGTTCCTCTTCAAGAACCGCCCTGGCAGAGAGGATAATGTTGCGGCCCTTGCTGCCGAACTCAATGATCTTAAAGGCCATGGTCTGTTCAAGGTATTCATCCGGATCATCGACTCGGCGCAGGCCCATCTGTGAATAGGGACAGAATCCGCGCTGACCGGCCACTGTCACCTGGAAGCCGCCCTTGATTTCAGCTGCAACCCGGCCCTCAACAGGGATGCCGGAATGAAAGGCCTGCTCCAGTTCTGCCATGCCGGCCTGTCCTGAGCCGATACGGGTGGTAAAGACCATCTCACCGCCCCGCATTGCAACTAAAAATACGGAGACAGTGTCGCCGATACCGATCGTCAGCTCGTCGTCATCATTACGAAATTCTGCTGCGTTCAGGATACCTTCGCTCTTGGCGCCGACATCAAGAAAAATGTTTTCGCCGCTGATACCGGCAACGATTGCATCAACTTTGTCGCCCGGCTGTAGTTTTTCACGGGTAACGGTTTTTTCCTGGAACAGGTTTTCAAATGTTTCTTCACTCATAGTCTTGTCTGGTTGGAGTAATGGTGTGAACAGCAAATGAAGCTGAAAAAGTAACTATTCAGGTCAGTGCAAAAATGTTGCATTACCTATGGATATACCTGTTCAGACGAGGTGCAGCTGAACAGGTATAATAAAAAAAGTTTATTTCGTCCCAAACCCTGTCTCTCTCATCGCAAGCGCTTCATTAACGACACTCTTAACATGATAACACATCAGAATGTAAGCGTTTCAGGAACGCCCTGCTGTGCGTGATCAAGGCACCCGATAATACCCCTGTATATTTGGGGGGTTGAGCGCGTGCAGCAGGGCATTCATGGAGCGCTTACCTCTCATCCGTATTCATCCATGGATTAAAATCAGAGGTCGTCAAAGTGCAGCCGCTGGCCGACTGTAATCCGCCGGACGGATGTATCTGCCGTATTCAGCAGCATGAAACCCGGTTGTTCGTCCTTACCTAACAGGTCGCCGGGATTGATCAGCAGACAGCTGCCCAGGGTCTCGGTTGCCTGCTCATGGTTATGTCCGCAGCAGACGATATCATATTCACCGCTCATGGCAAGGGCCCTGCCCGTATGCGGATAATGAATAAAACCGATTTTCAGCCCGTCGGCATTTATTTCGCCCTGCAGCCCGTGGTGGGTGATGTTATCAAATATGGTTGCGCAGCGGCTGGATATCAGGTGCTGATCGCCTGCATTGTTCCCGTAAATGAGATGGACCTGTCCGGCAAATGCCTGCAGCCTCGGCAGCATGAATGGCGAGATCAGATCACCGCAGTGAATAAGAACTTCGGCACCTTCCCTGTTTGCCCGCTGTACGGCCCGGTGCAGGTTCGGGATGTGGTCATGACTGTCTGAGAGAATGGCGATCAGCATCAAGGGGACAGGGTTAAGGTTCAGGGCTCATTGTTTTTTGCCTTTGGCGGTTGCCTGCTGCCGATATTCAGGGGATCCTTATTGCCAGGGCCAGGCATGATTCCGTGTTGCAGTATAAAATATTTTTTTGTTCAAGGTCGGCTGTAAAGGACAAAAGCTGCTCCTTTGTAACCTGACTGAACCTGGTCAGCAACTCCTTTCTTGTTACCGGCTGTTCGCAGGCAAGGTATATTCGGCGAGAGAGGCCGCGCAGTCGGTGATGGAGCGGTGGGCTGTCCGGCAGTTCCTGGCGAATAATCAGAAAGGTGCCGCCGTCGCGGTAGCTTAAGGCAGGGACGCATGGATTGGACCGCTTGCGGTGAAAGACGTGCCAGTTGTCAATCTTGTCGCGTATCGGTTTCCATTGTGCAGCCTGGACGGTACGGTCGCCGCGATAGGATTTGATCAGCATGTCAAGTTTGTCTAATACATGTTGCGGATACAGCTTTTTATTGTTCGGGTGCTGGACAGTTGACGTGATTCCAAACTGCTGCGGCCGGTTACAGACCGGGCTGCCATGGCCGAGAAAAAAACCGGCTCCGGTCAGGGGGCGGAAGGGAAGAACTTTGTCCAGGAGGCGCAGGGTGTCATCAGCCTCCTGCTCGGTCGAGCCGGGAAATTCAAGGATCAGGTTGCCGTCCAGGGTCATGCCCGCAGCCTGAGCAAATTTCATGGCCGCGATGTTCTCCATGACCGTTGTTCCCTTGCACATTTTTTCAAGCAGTGAGTCGGACAGGGCCTCAATGCCGATCTGTACCGAGTTGAGCCCGCCCCGGCGGTACCGCTTATAGGCGGTCGCCTTCTGCAGGGTCCGTATTTCTCCGAAAAAGTGGAGGCCCGATCCGCCTTCGGCAATGGTTGTAAAAAAGAGATCCGCCTCTTTCACGGGCAGGGTATTATCGGTAAAGGTGAAGTCAATGCACTGATACCTGTGCACCATCTTTTTTACTTCATCGACGACCTGTCGGCTCTTTTTATAACGGTAGCCCTGCCACTGCAGGTTCAAGTTACAGAAGGTACACCTGTTCCACCAGCAGCCACGGGAAAATTCCAGGGGCAGGACTGGAATGAAATCAAGGCCGCTTGCCTTCATCCGGCTGAAATAATCATCATAGTCGGGCAGGGGAAGGTTTGCCAGGTCGGTAATCTGATGGGTGTTTTTACCGGCTGCAGCGGCAGTACCCTGCTGCTGTCGGCCCATGATGCATGGACTGGTTAATTCTGTTTTTCGACTCAGGTGCAGGACAAGCTCTTTCAGCGGCTGTTCTCCTTCACCCGTGATGATAAAGTCGATTTCCGGGAAAATACTGAGCAAAGATCGGCCAAGGGACGGGGTACAGGAAGAGCCGCCAAAGACAACGGGAATATCCGGCCATATTTGTTTAATGGCCCGGGCTGCGTACAGGGAGGCGGGCAGCTGGCTGAAACAGACTGAGAAACCGATCAGGGTGCTGATGCTGAAGTCTTCGGTGTTGAGCCAGCTTTGCAGTTGTTTTTTCAGTATGAGCAGCAGGTCCGGGTAGGCGGCAACACCTTTGTTTTTGATGGACCGCAGGTAAACCTGTTCTGCCTGAGCCTGCCGGCCGGGAAAGAGCAGGCCGCAGTAGAGTGCCTCGGCCGCCCACGGGCTTTCGGCGATAACCCGATAGTTGTCCATGCCCACTGCAGCAGCTACATCAAGATAGGGATGACAGCAGTGTACCTCGGCCTGGTCCAGTTCCTGCTTTATATAGCCTTTTAAGGTGCCGAGTTGGATGGAAGGGCGGTTAAATATTGCCCAGGGCATGGATATGAGTGCAATACGCATGTCTACTGATTGTAAGCGCTTCATTCACTTCACCCTTAATAACATCCCGGAGCGTAAGCGTTCCAGGAACGCCCTGCTGTGCGTGATCAAGTCCCCCGATAATACCCCCTGTATATC
>WFRY01000204.1 GCA_015486315.1 Desulfobulbaceae bacterium | reverse complement strand
GTCATCGATACGCTGTTTGTTCGTAAGTGACCAGTTACGTTTGTTCAGGCCAGCCGCAACAACGCATTTACGGCGGCAACCGCCACCGGGGTACCACCTTTTCGTCCCAGGGCCGTGATAAAGGGATGTTTTTTGCCTGCCAGGATTTCCTTGGACTCGGCTGCATTGACAAATCCCACCGGCACTCCAATAATAAGATCCGGCTTAAAAATCCCTTTATCAGCCAGCTGCATGGTCTTGAGCAGGGCAGTGGGGGCGTTTCCTACTGCTGCAATGCCGATATTATCCTGCCGGGCCTGCTCTATGGCGGCCTCAGAACGGGTCATATTCTCTGTTTTGGCCCGGGCAACTGTTGCCGGGTCGGAGATGCGGCAGATTACCCTGCCGCCGAATTTCTCCAGCAGCCCCTTTGAGATTCCGGCAAATGCCATGTTGACATCCACGAGAATATTCTTTCCGGCCCGGATGGCAGCCAGGCCGGCCTTGATCGCTGTAGAAGAAAAACGCATGTTGTCGGCAAATGAAAAATCGCCGGTGGCATGAATACAGCGACGAACCACGGCAAACTCTTCAGGAGTAAAATCAGTGGCTCCGATCTCGGCCTCGATAATTCGAAAGCTCTCCGCCTCAATTTCAAGAGGGCCTATCTGCTGTATTTCCGGGAGTTGCATGGGGAGTTGGTTCAAGGTTAAAGGATTACGATTCAGCGTTCATCATCGCGACAAAATGACGGGCAGCTTCCGGGGTTCTTCCCCAGTGCAGGTGGACATAGCCGGCCAGGGTGTTGTTGACCAGGTAGCCTTCGGCCCTGCCGTCGTCAAGGATATATCCCCTTGCAATGCTTTCAGGCATTGTATCAATTTCCGAGTAGTGAAATTCATGGCCGTAGCAAAAAGCTCCCCTGCTGCCGAGAACCGTCTCCGACCGCATCTCCACCTGGCGGTAACCGAGCCTTCGCAGTCGTTTCTGCATCATGGAGCTAACCGGGTAAACGCCTGCCATGGGATATTCCCGCCCCCGGGTATCGGTTATTGACCGAGTCAGGTACATAAAGCCGCCGCATTCCCCGTAGACCGGTTTACCGGATCCGGAAAACGACCTGACAGCCTCACGCATGGGCGCATTGGCACTTAATGCGACAGCATGAAGTTCCGGATAACCACCGCCCAGATAGAGACCGTCCAGATTATCAGGCAGAGCAGAATCATGGAGCGGGCTGAAGATAACAATTTCCGCCCCGGCCTGCTTCAGCATGTCCAGATTGTCCTGGTAATAAAAGCAGAAGGCCTCGTCCCAGGCTACGCCGACCCGAACAGTGTTTTGCGGTTGCGGCTTCCCCATTGCGGATTCCCGGTTTTCACTGTCCGGACCGATTGCAGATCGGGCAAATTCCTGCAGTCTGTCCAGGTTGAGGTTCTGTTCCATTATCTCGATCATTCGCTGCCGGTTGAGATGGACTTCTGCGCCCATGTGCAGACCGAGGTGGCGGGACGGCAGGGTGATGGCTGCATCACGGGGTATGGCCCCGAGGATCTCTGCCCTGCAGTATTTTTGCACGGCATCAGCAATCATCCGGTGATGCCGTGCACCAGCCACCCGATTAAGAATAACCCCGGCTACCTGGACGTCGTGATCAAGGGTTTCAAAGCCCTTGATCACAGCGGCAACACTTTCAGCCGCCGATCTGACATCCACAACCAGAATAACCGGAATACCGAGCAGAGTTGCCAGCCTGGCCGCAGAACCATTGCCGCCGTCAAAAAGCCCCATCACCCCTTCAATAATGGAAATGCCGTCTCCGGGTGCGTATTGCGCAAACAACTGCTGCACGTACTCAGCCCCGCACATCCGTACGTCCAGATTCCGGGACACCTCGCCGGTGACCAGCCGGTGCAGGGTTGGATCAATAAAATCCGGCCCGCATTTAAACGGCTGAACATGAACCCCCTGTTTACAGAGGGCAGCCATGATGCCGAGGGTGACGGTTGTCTTGCCGCAGCCCGAATGGGTACCGGCCACGATTATCGCAGGTAGACTATTTTCCATCTGCCGTATCCTGATTCAATAAGGGATAGAGTATATTGTAGAGAGTTGTAATACCTTCCAGCAGGCCGGGCGTCGGGCGTGAAACCAGTTTTTCATCCACCAGAAAAACCTGATCCTCCCTGACCGCTTTAATGACCTGGAAGCCCGGTTCATTTTTGATCATATCCACGGTGACCGGATTCATCCTTCCTTTCTGGGCCAGAAAGACATCAATTGTATCAGCTCTGCTCAGAATACGTTCCTTGCCGTAAGCGGCAATATTTGTTTTGCGTACCTGGACGGCATCTTTTGCCACGTTGATGCCGCCTGCCGATTCCAGAACAAAAACAGCCATGGAGCCGGGGGAGAACGTTTTCATTCGTTTATGAATGGACTCAAAGTACACCTGCTTACGATCCTCTTCCGGAATATGCTCCACCTGGAGGGCAATCTCGGCAAGCCCGGCACCAAAGGCGGCAATCATCTGTTTTGCCTGCCGCTCGTGTCCGGACAGAGCACCCAGGGTTTCCCAGTAGCGAAACAACTCATCCATGGCCGCAGGCTGCAGGGAGACAACGGTTATCCCGCTCTGCTCAAGACGCCGGACAAGCTGGGGATAGGCCCGGCTGATCATGGGCCGGATCAGAACCAGGTCAGGCTTCAGAGCCAGCAGCCGTTCCGGGTCATCCCGAAAACTGATCGTCGGTAATCCGGGTAACTGTTTATCACTACGCCCCACTGCCACGATCTGAGCACCGGCACCCATTGCAAGCAGATTTCCGGTATGGGCGGCATAAAGCGAAATAATACGTGTAAATGGGTGCTCCACCACAACAACCCGCCCATCACTGTCAATAATCGGACGCGCACCGGCAGAACCGGCAAACAGAACACAACATATAATCAGTACCAACCGAACAGCCATAATAACCTGCTTAACCCTCTGAACCGGGAATCTTATAACTCACCTGCCTGCAGCCGGCAAACGCATCGGATCGAACCCGGGCTTCCACCCCGTAAACCTCCCGGATGACGTCTGCCTGCAGCACCTCTGCCACCCTGCCCTGATGGAGCAGCCTGCCCTGACGGAGAAAAATCAGCTGATCACAGAAAAAACCGGCCAGATTCAAATCGTGCAGGGCCGCAATAACGGTCAATCCCTGTTGCTGCACCCGGCTGCGGATGGTACCGAGTATAGACAGGGAATGAAAAATATCCAGATTTGAGGTTGCCTCATCCAGCAGCAGTACTTCCGGGTCCTGGGCCAGGGCCCGGGCCACGGCCACCCGCTGTTTTTCTCCTCCGGACAACCGGGTCACAGGCCGGTCGGCCAGAGCCGTTACAGCCAGCTCCTCCATTACAGCATCAACCAGATTATGATCCTGTTTCGTCAACAGGGCAAACCGCCCCAGATGGGGATGCCGCCCCATCTCTACAACCTCGCGTACGGTAAAACCAAAGCGAACCACAAAATCCTGGGGGACCAGAGCCAGTTTTCGGGCCAGCTGCTTCGGCTGCCAGCCTGCAGGAGATTGACCGCCAAACCGGATCGTTCCCCTCTCAGGAACCAGCAGGCCGCAGAGGAGATCGAGCAGGGTGGTCTTGCCGCTGCCGTTTGGGCCCAATATACCGTAACATTTCCCCTTTTCCAGCACCAGATCAAGATCGTGCAGCACTGCCTGCCCGCCGTAACTGAAACCGATCTGCTCCAGCTGCCAGAGTCTTTTATCCTCAGAGTCCTGCCGTGCCATCCTGTTGCCGTTTTTTGAAGATAATACAGAAAAACGGGCCGCCGATAAGCGCAGTCAGCACCCCGATGGGTACCTCCGAGGGCAGCACTGCCCGGGTCAGGGTATCGGCAAAGAGCAGGAGCAGGCCGCCGCCTAAAAACGAAAGACCAATCAGCAGGCGATTATCCGGACCGACCAGATGACGCAGGAGATGGGGGACGATCAATCCCACAAAGCCGATAATACCGGAGACGGATACACAGATAGCGGTCATCAGAGAACAGGTAACAAGTAAAATCCAGCGCAGCCGCACCGTGTTGACCCCGAGGGTGGCCGCTGCCCGCTCACCGGTGGCCATGATGTTGAGTTCCCGGCCATAGAGCAGGCAGACCGCAAGGCCGAGCAGGGCAACCGGGGTGAGCAGCAAAATATTCTGCCAGGAGACCCCGGACAGGGAGCCCATGAGCCAGAAAATAATAATACCCACCTGCTCGTCAGCCAGAAACTTTAAAAAACCGATGGCAGCCGACAGGATGGCTGCCACGATCACCCCGGAAAGAATCAGGCTGGTGGAGGACAGCCTGCGGTCACCGGCAGCAAGTCCCAGGACGGCAAACAGGGTAGCCACGCTGCCGGCAAAGGCAAAAAGGGGAACAGAAAACGCGGACGGCAGGGACAGGCCGAACACCTGCAGAACAATCACCAGCGAGGCACCGAACGCTGCGCCGGAAGAAATTCCCAGCGTATAGGGATCAGCAAGAGGATTGAGCAAAATAGCCTGAAATACCGTACCGCAAACGGCAAGCACCCCGCCCACCAACACGGCGGCCAGGATACGGGGAAGGCGCACGTCGGCCACCACAGCCGTCATCACCGGATCAACGTGTTGCGCCGATCCGGTGATCCGGGCTAAGACTACGTGCAGCACATCCGCTGCCGGAACCTGCATATAGCCCATGGTTGCCGCCAGCACCATTGATGCGCATAACAGAAGCAGCAGGACGACAGCAGTGAACAGGGAACGCCTTGCCTGGCCGACCATTTATTTCAGGACAAGGCCTGCGTCTTTGGCTGCATCAGCAGCATGCTGTACATAAATTGCAGCCACCTTATCATTTTCCCCCATGCCGTGCAGGTACGGAGCCACTGCAACACCCTCTTTTTCCAGCATTGACTTCCAGGAATCAGCCTCCGAACCGGCCATATCATTGGTGGCATGATCACCGGCAACAATCATAAAGGCACGGATAACTACCTTTTCGGCCCCTGCTGCCTTCAACTTAGCCAGGACCTGATCAAAGCCGGGATATCCTTCTACTGTCCCGACAACGGTCAGAACTCCGGGATATGCCAGATTCATCTCATGCTCAAACTGGAGGTATGAGCCACCGGAGGGAAAATAATCATTGCCGTGCCCCATATAGACAAGGGCTGCACCTGCCTTTTCAGCCCGGTCCGCATCCTCCTGCATGGCCTTGACGGCAATCTTGATGTCTTCACCATAGGGATGGGTATTTCCGAAGGTACCCAGCATGGGACGACCGATAACCAGTGTATAAAACGGCTTGAACTTAGCTTTAATAGTATTGATGGAGGCCAGGGCCTCAACATAGGAGCTCAAATCAAGAAATTCTTCAGCAGGAGCGATGTGGGTGGTCTGCACGACAATAGAATCATATCCGGCATCCTGCAGGTCGGCTATGGCTGCAAGCGGCCCCCGGGCATGGAGGATCTCCGGGGGCACATCCGGATGTGCCTTGATATAGGCGGGATCAGCGGCCCGTTTCTGCCAGATTTTCCGGATAATGTTTGAGGTAAAGGCTATCCGCACCGGAGTATTCGGATAACTCTGTTCAAGTTTGTCCTTGATGTTCAACAGTCCCTGCAGAGCCGGCTCCACAGTGGTACCGAACATAGCCAGGACGATTGCGTTTTTATGCTCCACTTTATGCTCTCCTGCCCCTACTGCCTGTACGGTGAACAGACACAACCAGGCCACCGCAAAAAAAATTGCTTTCCTCATCGGGAAACCTCCTTTTTCGCGGTCCGGAAACAAAAATCCCGGACCAATTTAAAATTGATCCGGAATGTCCCCTCTTTATCCCAGATGTACACGTTCCGTCCTCTGCCAGGGACATGAACTCTTTTTCAGGCAGGTCTTCTGACTCCCGGATCACCCTCCTTCCACGCCTTCCCATCCAAAACAGACAGTGACATCTTGTGGAATTTGTTCCCGGTTACAGCGGCGGGCCCGTCCCGGAATCACACCGGGTTCCCTTTTCATCCGTAGTTACGGACACCTGAAAACAGCGTTTACTGTACTCAAGCGGCCAGGACAAGTCAAGGATCCGTTGGCATAAATACGATGGTTTGCCAGGCATCATCAACTGTCTTCCCACGATGTTGCGCTAAACTTTTCTGCCTGCAGCTGGTAGTACGTCAGGTGTCGTGGATCCAGCCGGGCGGCCCTGGCCTCGGTACGGACGGCCTCATCAACCATGCCGTTGGCCCACAGGGCGGTAGCCAGGGTATCGAGGATATGGCCACGTTCGACAAGGGTAGCTGCCAGCCGGGCCAGGGTCAGAGCTCTCTTCGGATCACGCAGAGATCTATCTTTGGCCGTCAACAACAGCCAGGCCATGTTATTGGCAAGATCCGGTTTCATGGGACTGATTTTGAGCGCCTTGTCATAGGCCTCAATGGCCTTTTTCTCCATCCTGTTTTCCTGCATCAGGTCACCGAGCAGCTGCAGCCAGAGGCTGTTGCCCGGTTCCTTTTCCAGCTTCTGCTGCAGCACCGCCTGTGAATAACGCAGCTCATACCCCCTGGCCAGTCTGTCCGTGTCCACACTTCGCAGCGACCAGCTCAGCAGTCCAACCAGAACAAAATAAACAACAAGACTTGTGTACAGCTTCAGGTCATGACGCTTGATTTCGCCCTGATCACGTTCGCATTTTTCCAGAAAATCAATCCGCTGCCCAATCCCGAAATGATGCCAGCTCTTTTGATCACGGATATTGCCGCTTAAGACGGCAATCTTTTCAAAGGATCGAATCAGCGGCAGACTTGTTCCCTGGGCCTTAAACACGTACAGGTCGGCCTGGCGCTCAAAATTACGGATAAAATAGCCGAACAAAAAACGAAAATAGAGGACCATTACAGCAAGCAGGGTGATTGAACTTATAAACACCAGCAGACCGTCCGGTGACACGGGGAGCAGTTCGAGAAGCCGGTAAAACCAGTCGGAACCGAGCAGCAGAGAGGGCAGTGGTTCAGCCAGGGCCCCGGCAACCAGACTGAATCCAAAAAATAACGAGACATACAGGACAAGATGGTATTTTTTTACATGGCCGATCTCATGGGCCAGTACTGATTCCAGCTCTTCTTTATCCAGCACCTTCAAAAGAGACGGGGTCACCAGCAGATATCTGAATTTCGGGACAATGCCCATGATACCTGCAGTCAGCACCTGGCCCTCGAACAGCGGCCAGTAAAGAATTTCCGATGAAAACCCCTGTTTTCGGCAGAACCGCTCAATTTCAGTGCGCATCGGCCCCGGCTCCATGGGTTTACAGTTCCACAACCTGCGGACAAGGGGTGGAAAAAACAGGGCCAGAAATACAACAAAGACCAGAAACAGGATCAAATCTCCCCAGGGTGACTCCAGCAGCTTTTGAAAACGGGGAAAGGGCAGGTTGGCCAGCAGGTCAAAAACCAGCGAAAGAGCCAGCCAGGGCAGGACAATGGGCAGGTTGGCCTTAATATTGGAGAGGACAAAACCGACAGCCGTATAGTTTCGATGAAACAAAACCTGGTAGGCAGAGCGTGCCTGCAGCCACATAAGAGAGAGGAAAAGAAAAAACACAGCCAGCCCTGCCAGATTTTCCAGCACCGGCAGTGTGCCTCCCAGAGAGAGGGGAGCCAGATAATATTTCAGATCAAAAACAAAGACTGAAGCGATAAAAAAAAGAACCGCTGAAATGGAAAGTTTTTTCTCTGCAGAAAAATATGCCCTGGAAGGCGACTGCATGGCCCGTTGATACCACTTGCCGGAGATGGTGTAAAAGAAGAAGAGCACCAGGGCAAATAGAGGCAGACCGTAGTACGGAGCAAGCCAGGGAGTCTTCGGAGTGGTGGATGTGGAAAAAACAAATATTACCACCAGAAAATATATGAGATTACTGTAAATCATTATGCAACCGTTGTTTGCAAGATACCCTCAACTCTATAATGATACGGAGTATTTGCTTACCTTTATTGTATGAGCCCGTTGTTTTAATATCTTTTCCCCCGATCTCTGCGTTACCGGAAAAAATTTATCCTGTAATATCAAGTAGATGTATGCGCTAATTTTTTCCGCATGCATCGAAGTCTGCGCTTATCTGATCTCAAACGAAAATCCTATTAAATCAACAGACTCATGTATAGAACAGATACGCACTGTTAGCCAGCATGGTTTTTACCTTATATCCTGAAATCCATGGCCATCTCCATATTTTTCCGATTTACAGCTTTTTTTTGTTGACCAGAATAAATCTACTGGTAATATAATTGGTTTGCTATACAAAAAGGGCCTATAGCTCAGCTGGCTAGAGCCACCGGCTCATAACCGGTCGGTCCCAGGTTCGAATCCTGGTAGGCCCACCAAACAGATAACAGGGCGGTACGATAATCCATCCCCCCTTTACATATAAACAGGCTTTTGAAGCAAAAATACTTTCTGCAGAAATTTCAGTTTTTGAGACAGACAGGTACCAGACGAAACGTCAGTTAAAGAGGTACATCCCTTAAGGGTTGTGCCTCTTTTTCTTTGCTCCCCGGTAAACGTGGCAACAGTTCAAGATCTCCTTAACATTCTTCAAGATATTGCGGCAGACAACCTCGCAGAGGCGTGGGATAATGTCGGCCTGCTTATCGGCAGCCCGGACAACCGGGTAACCTCCATTCTCCTTGGCCTGGATCCCACCACAGATCTGCTCACCCAGGCAGGTAAATGCAGCGCTGAACTGATAATCACCCACCATCCTGCCATTTTCCACCCTTTGAAATCCCTGCGCACCGACCAGCCGACCGGCAGCTTTATTTATGCAGCCCTGCAGAAAAACATCAACGTCATTGGCTGCCACACCAACCTTGATGCCACCTCCGGCGGGGTCAGCGATGTCCTGGCGCGGCTGTTGGGCGTTATTCATGCAGAGCCGCTGGTTCCCGCAACAGATGCCGAGACCGGTTGCGGCCTGGGAAGAATCGGTAACCTGGAGCAACCTGTAGATGCAGACGAGTTTGTCGCCGCCATCAGCACTGCTCTCTCCCCTCCCTGGCTGCTGGAAGCAGGCCCCCGGCCCGACCTGATCTCCCGGGTTGCAGTCTGCGGCGGTTCCTGTGCCGACTTTGCCGAAACAGCGCTGCGGGCAGGTGCGGATGTCTTTATTACGGCCGAGATCAAGCATGCCGTTGCCCGCTGGGCGGAAGAGGCGGGGTTGTGGCTTATTGACGGCGGCCATTTTGCCACCGAAAATCCGGCCATAGCCGCCCTGCAGTCACTGCTCACAGAGAGGATAAAACAGACAAACTTGATGGTACAGGTTAACACGGCCCATCAGGAACCACCTTTGAAACTGATTACAAAGTGTTGAGACAGAAGATCTTGATACTGCCAACTTACTACCAGCCGAATTTTCCCTCGGCCTGAACTGATACTTGAGGAGCGCACCATTGAAGGAAGAAATCAGCAAACTTATCGCCCTGCAGAAACTCAATACGGAGATGTCCGGCTTTGATCAAAACATCGGAGAAAAACAGCAGGAACTGGCAGACCGCGAGCAGTCAATTCAGGACAAGGAATCGGCCATCAGCCAGTGCCGGGATCGGGCTGAAGAGCTTGAACAGCGCCAGCGTGATATCAAGGCTGCCCACGAGGATGCCGGTACACGAATCAAGGAACGGCAGAGCAAAATGATGCAGGTGCAGACCAGCCGGGAACATCAGGCCTTGCTCAAAGAAATCGAAGACGCAAAAAAACTGATCAAAGATACCGAAGAACAGCTGCTGGAGGTCATGGAACAGGCCGAGCAGGCCGAAGCAGAGGCAGTGGAGCTGGAAAATGTCTGCCGTGGAGAAAAAGAACTGCTTGCCGAAGAAACCAAAAAGGTTGAGGCGGCGGTCAAAAAACTGAATACCCGCCGTAAAACCGTATTCAACAAACACAACAAACTGGCCAAGGATGTTCAGGGATCAATGATAAAACGCTATGACAAGCTGCTGAAAAAACGCAACGGGCTTGCCGTGGTTCAGGTCATAGACGGTGTCTGCCAGGGATGTTTCATGGCCATTCCTCCCCAGCAGTTTAATGAAATCCGCAAGGGAGATCAGATGCACTCCTGTCCCACCTGCCAGCGTATTTTCTACTACGAGGCGCCTGACGAAAAAGATGGCAAAAAATAGCGGCCTGGAAAGAACCGTCATACTCAAAACCATTGCGGACAAGCTGCCGGATGCTGCCCTGGAAAAACTGTTCCCCGAGATTCCGGCACAGGCTGTGCGCGACGTTCTTCTGGGAAAGAATAAAGTTGCTGCCCCGGCAGAAAGGCAGCAGAACCTGTTTTCAGCCTCATCGCCCCAAACCGGACTCTCCTGCAAACTGTTCACCGACGGCGCCTCCAGAGGCAACCCCGGTGAAGCAGGCGCCGGAATTGTCCTGCTGGATAACGACAACCGGGAGCTTGCGGCCCGCTCCAGCTATCTGGGCCGATGTACCAACAATGCCGCCGAATATGAAGCATTGCTGTTAGGGCTGACAACCGCTCTTGAACTGGGCTGTACGCAGCTGGCCGTCTCCATGGACTCTCAGCTCATCGTTCGCCAGATTCAGGGGCAGTACAAGGTAAAAAATGCGGGTTTAAAGCCGCTGTTTGATCAGGCAAAATCATTGCTGGCAAAATTTGACCGGTGGACCATCAGCCACGTTCCCCGGGCTCAGAATAAACGGGCCGATGAGCTGGCCAACCAGGGAATAGACCGGAAATAAATTTAGAAGCGACACGTTGAACGTTGTACTGACTGCGATGATTTCATAGAATCCGCTTTCACTGCAACCTATCCCTGTTGCTTAGAAAATGGGGTGGACGCATGATCGCTCCGGTCTGTATGCCGGAGAGGAAAGTCCGAACACCGCAGGGCACGGTGGTTCGTAACGCGAACTCCGGGTAACCGGGGGAAAGTGCCACAGAAAATACACCGCCGATGGAATGTGTGCATTCACAGGTAAGGTTGAAATGGCGAGGTAAGAGCTCACCGCTTGCCTGGAGACAGGCAAGGCAGGGTAAACCCCACCGGGTGCAAGACCAAATAGGGAGACGTTTGAGGGCTGCCCGCCTGAAGTCTCCGGGTAGGTTGCACGAGGTGCCGGGCGACCGGCATCCCAGTCAAATGATCATGACCTGCTCTATGCAGGAACAGGATTCGGCTTACAGTCCACCCCATTTTTCCAAGAGAAAAGACCTTGCCACTGTTCTCAAGGTCTGCATTGAAGCACCCTGAAATTCCTATGAGCAGGCAATGTCCATGGCCGTAAAACAAAATTTTTCAATCGGTGTTATTCTTCCTGCAGCCGGATTCGGCAGCAGGATGGGGACGGCGACCCCGAAACAGTTTCTGGAACTTGCCGGAAAACCTATTCTTTTCCGGACAATCCAAATTTTCCTGGAACATCCATCTGTTAACGTTGTTGCCGTTGTCCTGCCTGCAGAACACCTGGAGGCGGCCCGAGAACAGGTCCTCAAATCTTTTCCGGATAACCGGCAGCAGCTTCTTTTCACCTCAGGCGGTGACACCCGTCAGCAGTCCGTCCAAAACGGCTTGAACCTCCTGCCTGCGGATGTTCAAGGCATACTGGTTCACGACGGGGCCCGCCCCATGCTCACGGGTGCAGTGATTGACCGCTGCATAGATGGGATCAACGACTACGGGGCAGTGATTGCCGCAGTCCCGGTCAAAGATACCCTGAAAGAGGTCAAAGAGACAGCTGTTATCCGCACCGTTGACCGATCCGGACTCTGGCAGGCCCAGACGCCGCAGGCCATGCAGCGTGAGTTACTGAAACAGGCCTTTGCCCATGCTGCGGCAACTGGATTTACCGGCACGGACGAGGCTTCCCTGCTGGAACATGCCGGTATTCCGGTTTATGTTGTGGATGGCAGTGAACAAAATATAAAAATAACCCGTCCGGAAGATCTTGTAATGGCATCGGGTCTGCTGGAGAGGGGAAGAACACCAATGAGAATCGGCCATGGCTTTGATGCCCATCAACTGGTGGAGGGAAGAAAACTGATCCTCGGCGGTGTGGAAATTCCCTATCACCTCGGCCTTGCCGGTCACTCGGATGCCGATGTCCTCACCCACGCCCTGATGGACGCGATTATCGGGGCGCTTGCTGCAGGTGACATCGGCCGCCATTTTCCGGACAACGATAACAGTTACCTTGGTGCCGACAGCATGAAGCTCCTGCAAAAAGTCATGCAACTGGCCCGGGCCCAAGACCTCCAGCTTGGCAACTGCGATCTGACAATCATCTGCCAGCAGCCGAAACTTGCCCCCCATCTTGCCGCCATGCAGGCTAATTATGCCGCTGCCTGCGAGACTGCGACGGCTGATATCAACATCAAGGCAACCACCACGGAAAAAATGGGTTTTACCGGACGAGGCGAGGGCATTAGTGCCCATGCAGTGGTTCTTATGCAGCATAACCGGTAGAATAATCAGTTACAGCAGGGATGCAGGTTCAGGACATGGACATCAAGATTATCCGGCATAATGCGCATAAACAACTTCAGACACCCTTGATATGAAAATTGACCGCGAACGACTGGCCCTGACCTTTACCCGACTCTGTGAAACCGACAGCCCTTCCCGCAGTGAGGGCCGCATGGCCGGCCTGCTTACGGAAATTCTCTGTGAACTTGGTGCGGAACCACCTCTGGAAGACGACTCTGCCGGCCGGACCGGCTCTGAATGCGGCAATCTGTTCTTTCGTTTCAAGGGGAGCCTGGACCGGGAGCCCCTCTTTTTCAACTGCCATATGGACACGGTGGAACCGGGAACCGGCATCAAGGTTGTCCGCAAGGATGATCTCTTTACCAGTCTCGGCAAGACCGTGCTGGGCAGTGATGATAAATCCGGCATTGCCGCCCTGATTGAAGCCCTGCAGGTCATCCGGGAAAACAACCTGCCCCATATTCCGATGGAGTATGTGTTTACCACCTGCGAAGAGATCGGCCTGTTAGGGGCCAAGGCCCTGGATCCGAAACAGATCCGGGCCGGGATGGGCTATGCCCTGGACTCCAGCGGCTTCGGCAGGGTCATTATCGGTGCTCCGGCATCCAATCGTCTGAAAATTACCGTCAAGGGTATTGCCGCCCATGCCGGACTGCACCCGGAATGGGGTATCAACGCCATCACCCTGGCTGGACAGGCCCTTTCAGAGGCCCCCTTTGGCAGAATCGACAAGGACAGTACAGTCAACTTCGGTACCATTCAGGGCGGAGCGGCATCAAACATTGTACCTGAAGAGGTCACCATTGAAGGAGAAGTCCGCAGCCATTCCACGCAGCGGCTTGAGCAGCTGACCCGCGAGGTTGAGCAGGCCTTTGTCCAGACAATTCGTGACTGGCAGGACCCTTCAGGAGAGGCCCGGGGGATACCGGAACTTGATTTCAGAGTGGAGCCGGACTTTCCGGTCATGCAGCTGCGCATGGAGGACGAGGTCATCCAGCGGGTTGATCAGGCGGCGCAATCCATTAACATGGAAATGCAATTCGAGGTTGCCGGGGGCGGCAGCGATGCCAACATCTTTAACGGCTACGGGCTTGAAACCGCCATCATCGCCACCGGCATGACCCATGTCCACTCCACAGACGAGCAGGTCAGCCTGCAGGACATGGTGGATCTCACCCGCTTGATCCTGGCACTGGTTACCTGAACCCCTCATTGACTACACTCTTGACGTAACTTATCAATAAGTAGTGTCAAGTTGCTGTATCTTACTTTATGGATCGAAGTCTACAGTCTCCGGCTCACAACATGCCGGGATGACGGAGCTGCTTGCAATTACGATCGTCATCCCCGAATGTAGTTATCGGGGATCCAAGCGTTTTACCACCACTTTTTGAGAAGTTACCTCTTGGCTTGATACACCTCGTGTGTGTAAGCGTTTTACTCTCCCAGCACCTCTTTTAAAACCCGGCTCAACTCATTGATGCGAAACGGCTTGACAACGACCCCTGCAAAACCGTACTGAATATAATTTGTCATAATTATATTGCCGGCATAGCCGCTGGAGACTATGGCCAGGGCTGCCGGGTCTATCTCCAGCAGGCGTCCGACCGTATTTTTGCCGCCCATACCGCCGGGGACCGTCAGGTCCAGGATAACCGCATCAAAACGTCTGCCCTGATCCAGGGCCAGCCTGTACTGATCAAGTGCGGCGGCACCATCACTTGCCGTCTCAACCTCATAACCAAGATATTCAAGAAAACTGCACACGACCAGGCAGACCATTTCCTCGTCATCCATGATCAGTATCCGTTTGCCGGTAACCGCCTGCACTAATTTGCGTTTGTCATCAGGCTGTTGTTTCTCACCCCTGTCGGGTTCAACGGCAGGCAGGTAGACGGAAAAGATACTTCCCCGGCCGGGCTCGGATGTCACTGTTATGTGGCCGCCGTGCTTCTTGACAATGGAATAACAGATGGCCAATCCCAGACCATTTCCCACCTCTTTGGTCGTAAAATAAGGATCAAAAATCTTTGCCTGCTCTTCTTTGCTGATACCGGTTCCGTAATCCTGCACTTCAACCCGTACATAACGGTGTCCTGTCAACACATCCCCTTCATTGTTCAGCGGCAGATCATTGGCTATCCGAATTTCGACAAAACCGCCATCCGGCATGGCCTGCATGGAGTTAATTACCAGGTTGTCAATAACCTGGCCGATCTGGCCCCTGTCCACATGCACCGGCCACAGCTCCGTATCGGCTGTAAACCGTAACCGTACACTGGAACCCCGGACAACAAATTCGGCAGACTCACGCACCAGTTCCTTGAGATTTACCCTCCCCTTTACCGGACTGCCGCCCTGGGAAAAGGTCAACAGCTGCCGGGTCAACTCCCGAGCCCGCAGGCTGGCCTTTTCCGCATCTTCGATATTTTTATAATGGGCTTCATCAGGTGATGATACTATTCTGGCCAACGAAAGATTTCCCAGAATCGCAGTTAACAGGTTGTTGAAATCATGGGCAATTCCACCTGCAAGCACCCCGACTGATTCCAGTTTCTGTCCCCTGGCGATCTCTTCTTCCATCTTGCGCTGTCCGGTGACATCCCGGATAATCAACACCGCACCAAGAATCTTTTTCCTGTTATCAACAAGTCGGGAACCACTTATACTGACAATCCTGTCTTCACCATCAGGGACCGATAACTGCAGATCCATGAACGATTGCCGATCCTGATTCTCATCCTGCAGCCAGGTCAACGGATCTACCTGTTCCCCGTTCACCTCAAGCGTGCTCAGGGTAAGTATTTCACGTACAGGACGCCCAATGGCTTCATCTCTTGGTCTTCCGGTCAACTGTTCAGCGACCCTGTTCATCAACACAAGGCGACCTTCCGTATCTACCGCCAGCACCGCATCATCCATGGACTGGACGGTTGCTCGAAGCCGTTCCGACTCGGTGGCAAGGTTTTTCTCCACCTCTTTTCTGGTGCTGATCTCGTTGCCCAGCTCTTGAATACGGGCCTCAAGGGCCTGGGCCATATCATTATAGCCGGACACAAGATCACCGATTTCATCATCACGCCTGCACTCCAGAGGAGCTACCTTTTCTCCCTGTTGCATTTTCCGCATGGAGCCGGCAATTTCATGGAGCGGACGGGCAATAGAACGGGACATAACCACGGCAACGCCCAGGGCCACCAGCACGGCTGCGGCAAAGACCATAAAAAGAGCACGACGAATATTGGCAAGAACATTGAGGAGCCGCGCCAGGGGACGTTCGGTCACCAGGGCCAGCTCAGCCTCTCTTCCAGGCATGGTCAGGGGCTGGTAATCATACACCATTCGCTCACCGGTCACCGGATTAACAATCGTGTTCTCAATACCCGGGGAGCTGTGATGTACATA
Source organism: Desulfobulbaceae bacterium (assembly GCA_015486315.1). Taxonomy (GTDB): domain Bacteria; phylum Desulfobacterota; class Desulfobulbia; order Desulfobulbales; family Desulfobulbaceae; genus Desulfobulbus_C. Next base: position 6,325 of record WFRY01000204.1, on the reverse strand, counting down.
ATCCAGCTGATCCGGAAAAAAGACCTGCCTCCGGCCGCTGTCCGGCTCAATAAGGTCACTGCCTGCAGCCATGCGATCGCCGGCAACAATCTCCACCCGGCCGGAACCGACAGCAGCCTCCATCCCCTGCACCAGTTCCCGGTTATCGGTAACCATAATCCCGCCCAGAACAGTCCCGAGGACTTTTTCCCGCAGGGTTATCCCGGCAGCCGCCTCAATGAGCACCACCGGTTTATAATCAATATCCTTTCCCATACGTTCAAGCAGGTAAAGGAGAAGCCCGTTTTCTTCCAGAAGGCTGCCGGATGTCGTTCCATGTCGTGCCACGGATGCAATCATCGGATGCTCGGCAAGATTTACTTCTGAAAGCTCAATATCTACAGCATGCCCGAAAAGAGAAGAGAGCCTGACATTACCCTGCGGATCAACAATCAACAGAAAATCAAGCCCGTGCCGAACGGCAAGTTCATCAATATGCCTCTGCAACTGACCGTAAATATTCAGGCGAAGGGTGGTTTTCACCATATTATCCATGGCTACGGTGATAATGGAGGAACGTACCTTATCCACCTGCCCCTGATAATATAACGAGGCAATGGAAAGATCCGACTGCAGCCGACTGCCTGCATCCTGATAGAGATGCTGCTGCACGATATACATCACCGACCAGGCCGCAACGGTCATGGGCAAAAGGATAAGTATAAAACTCATCGCCATCAGGCGCAGCCGCAGGGAATAAATGAGCCCGGGCCGTAATGTATTGCGCTTAACCGCTGCCATTTATCTTCTTTTACTGTAACAGGTTACAGTTCTTTGATTTTTCCAGATTAAGATGCATAGAGATAAGTAGTTACCTTTTTATGTAAGCACTTTATTAACTACAATTTTGACATGATAACAGCTCGGAATGTAAGCGTTCATGGAGCGCTTACATTTTAATGTGCCTTTTCAGGTTCCATTGTATGATATATTTTCCGGGCACCCTCCAGGATATCCACCGGCAGAGCAAGGCCCAGCTGATCAGCCCTTGCCAGGTTTACGGCAAGGTATGAATCCGCCGGCCTTTGAATTGCCATATCGCCGGGATCACTGCCACGGATAACGCGAATCACCTGACCTGCCAACTGCCTGCCCGTTGCCTCGTAATTAATGGCCGCCGCCAGCAGGTATCCATACCTGACCCAGCTGTCGCAAAAGGTAAAACCCGGCTTTTTCTGATGTTCAAACAACCATTCCAGGATTTCGGGGAGCGGACAGACAGTACCGTCTTCCCGGGTCAGACCTACCGGAAAGACAGCACTGATTATATCCACATCAGGATCATTACTGTTCTCCATAATCAGCTCCTTGAACTTCCTGAGCGTTGAGGACGATTCCACCCGGATAGAGGTCAAGGTGCATTTGCTGCTGCAGACCATGATCTGTTTCTGGAGCAGCTTATTCATCTTCTCCAGCCAGAAAGTATTTCCGGAACTGATCAGGACAATACTCTTCGCCTCCGGAAACATGACATGTATGGTTTCCATGCTCTTTTCATAGGCAAATTCGCCGGTCACTCCGCTCACGTTGTGTCCGGGAGAGGCACGACAGGCCATGAACCTTTTTTTGAGATTATACCACTCCGGCGGCAGAATCGTGCAGCCAAACAGTACCGGAAACGAGCTGTCCACCAGGGGCAGCATCACCTCCCCGGCAGCAGCATCATCCAGGGTAATCACCAGATCGGGCTTAATTTTTTCCACTGCCTTCAGAGCAGCCAGTCCCCGTTGATGAACCTGATCCGGAGTTGTGTACGTTCTTCTGGTCTGCATGTAGAACCGGCTGATCTGCAGATTTTCACCCTCGACAAATCCATTTCCGGCAAGCTGGGCCAGCATCCCCTTTTCCACATCCGCCCCTGCACCAAGACCTTTTTCGTTACTCTGCACAATCAGAATGTGAAACAATTTTACAGCACCCGGGAGCAGCATGGTCTCATAGATGTGATCGGCAGATGCCAGCAGCTCCGGTGCAATGGTCAGCCCTAACTGCCTGGCCCGGGCAATGTTGAATATCAACGCATCCCCTGCCGCATCCTCAATGGGAATATCACCGGCCTTTGTTCCCTTGAGAATACGAGCCGCCTTTTCTGCGGCCTGCCTGCCCATGGTCGTAAAATCAACAGAAACCCCTCCAAATACCCCCAGCCTGCACACAAAATAGTTGACGGCAAATGCGGGTTTGCGCGCATGAGCAAGCGTCCAGGCCAAAATATCCCTGCCTGTAATAACGGTGCCGTCATCCGTGCTCAGACGGACAGCCACCGGATAATAGGCTCCGATCTCCGGATCAGTATCAATTAATCGAATCAACTCTTTATAATCTGCAAAACTGCCGACCTGCCGGATACTGTAAAGGATGTTGCTCCCGTTGCCGGAGAGTTCTTTTTCCATCTGTTTTTTAATAGCATTACCGGTGGGAGAATCATCCACAATAAAGACAACTTTCTCCAGATTTTCGACAACTTCTCCCATCAGCTGTACGGATTTCCCGATATACAGCTTCTCATACACTCCAGTCACATTATGACCGGGCCGCAACCTGTTCTGCATGAACCTGCGACGTTGATTATACACCTCCGGCAGGTTGTTGATCCCGGTGAAGACCACGGGTATATCACTGTCCACCAGGGGCAGCATCACCGTCTGGGCGGCATTATCATCTACAGTGATCACCAGATCCGGCTTAAAGGCCCTGATCTCGGCCAGGGCCTCTTTTCCCCGGGCCTCAATCTGCTCGGGCCGAGTGTAGGTACGCTTGGAATCCATAAAAAACCGCTTGATGACTACCGTTTCCCTGTCAACAAAACCGTTCTCAAGCAGGCCCTGAACCAGCCCGCTCTCCTGGGACTGACTGACAAAATTTTCCGGGTCATAACTGTGGACAATAAAAACCCGGGGCAGATCTGCAGCCTGGACAATATTATGCCATACCAACAGCAGACAGAGCAGATACGCAGTGCAACATCCAATTGTCCTGATATGTTGTCCGGCGGTTTTCATTATGGAACCAGTTGAATACTTCCCTTCTTTCCCGACAGGACCTCACCGATAATCCAGCCGCCAACGGTTTTACGCTGTTCCGCCAGCCCGGCCAGCAGCTGCTCAGCTCCGGCAGGCGGCAGGGCAAAGAGCAGCCCGCCAGAGGTCTGGGGGTCAAAACCAAGAATCTCAAGGGAACTCTCTTCATCCAGGGTACTGGCAACCCACTGCCGATAATAGTTGCGATTTGTATAGGCACCTTCGGGGATAATCCCCATGTCGACAAAATCCAGGGTTCCTGCCAGTACGGGCAACTGCCCGGCATGCACACGCATGGCCACATTCGAGGCCTCGGCCATCTCGTGAAGATGCCCGAGCAAACCAAAACCGGTGATGTCGGTACAGCCATGTGCCGCCAGTTGCGGGTTACCGGCAAAGTCATCCCGGCCGACAATCTCGGCCGGCAGCCGGTTCAAGGCCGACATAACCTCCACCATCATCTGCTCCGTCCGCTGATCGGCCAGACCGCCCTTGAGCGCAGTGGACAGGATACCGGTACCGAGCGGTTTGGTCAGCACCAATTGGTCTCCGACCCGGGCTCCGGAGTTGAGGAGAATATGATCCGGATGAACAGTGCCGGTAACCGACAGTCCGTATTTAAGTTCATCGTCTTCAATGGAATGACCGCCCACCAGCAGGGCTCCGGCCTCTTTAATCTTGACCAGCCCCCCCTCGACGACCTCCCTGAACACCTGCTTATCCATTGTCTTCACCGGGCAGGCCAGGATATTCATGCACAACAGAGGCTTACCGCCCATGGCATAGACATCAGACAGAGCATTGGCCGCCGTGATCATACCAAAGGCACGGGGGTCGTCGACAATGGGCGTAAAAAAATCAAGGGTCTGAATGAGCGCAGTGGTCTCGTTTAACCGGTATACCCCGGCATCATCACAGGTTTCCGACCCGACGATCAGGTTCGGATGCGTGGGCAGGTCAAGCCCGCATAAAATTCGACCCAGGTCCCCCGGGCCAAGTTTTGCGGCTCAGCCTGCTGCTTTAACGGTCCGTGTTAATTCAATATTCATTATATTTAAGGAAAATTAATGACGAATAAATATTTATCTGAGAAAAAAACATCCTACTATTCTACCAAATATCGGTCTATTTTGTTGAAAAATATTCAGTTATCTGGTTTGAAAGAATGATTCATGTATAAATGCATTATCATATTTTCAAGGCACAAAGAAGCGTTCTTTGTGCCTTGTCAATTTAAGGGAATGCAGCAAGCAGCGCACAGGACCTGTTATGAATCATCATCAGCATGACGTTGAGCACACTTTAAAACCCGGGCATGAATGCGGTATCTGCGGCATCTTCGGCCATGAAGACGCCGCCAAACTGACCTACTTCGGCCTGTACGCCCTGCAGCACCGGGGCCAGGAGAGTGCGGGGATTGTTGCCGGTGACGGCAGCCGCATGACCCTGCATAAAGATATGGGACTGGTGCCGGAAGTCTTCACCGAGTCTAACCTGCAGCGTCTGTCCGGTCATCTTGCCATGGGCCATGTCCGTTATTCCACCACCGGGGAATCCTCCATTATCAACACCCAGCCGTTTATGGTCACCCATAAGGGCGTACCGCTTGCCGTGGCCCATAACGGCAACCTGGTCAACTCTGTTGACCTGCGCAATAACCTGGAGGAAAAGGGGTCTATCTTCCAGACCACCATGGACAGTGAAATTGTCATCCACCTCATGGCTCGAACCATGGGCATGGGACTTGCGAAAGCCATCAAAGAATCTTTTGCCTGTATCCGCGGTGCCTACTCCCTGCTGCTCATGACCCCGGACACCATGATCGCGGTTCGCGATCCCAACGGTTTCCGACCGCTCTGCCTGGGAAAACTCAGCAACGGCGCCCATGTGGTGGCCTCCGAAACCTGTGCCCTTGATCTGATCACAGCTGAATATATTCGCGATGTGGATCCGGGCGAGGTGCTGATCATCAATAAAAACGGCATTGAGTCCATCTTCCCCTGGTCGCCGAGGCGCAGGAGTTACTGTATTTTTGAACAGGTTTATTTTGCCCGCCCTGACAGTGATATCTTCGGTTGCAACGTCTACGCCACCCGCAAGCGGATGGGTGAAATCCTGGCTAAAGAGGCCCCCATTGATGCCGACTTTGTGATGCCCTTTCCCGACTCGGGCAACTACGCGGCAATCGGTTACTCCCAGGCCTCGGGTATTCCCCTGGAAATGGGCATGATCCGTAACCATTACGTGGGCCGGACCTTTATTCAGCCCTCCCAGGCCATGCGCGATTTCTCCGTTCGGGTGAAGCTCAACCCGGTTCGTTCGCTGCTCAAGGGCAAACGGGTGATCATTGTTGAAGATTCCATTATTCGAGGCACCACCGGCAGGAGCAGAGTCCGCGCCCTGCGCGATGTAGGGGCCAAGGAAATCCACATGCTGGTCTCCTGCCCGCCGACCATCAATGCCTGCTATTACGGTATTGATTTTCCGTCCTCCACCGAGCTGATCGCCGCCAAAAACTCTCTGAACGGAATCAGAGACCATATGGGACTCGACTCGCTTACCTATTTAAGTTTAGACGGCCTGGTAGAAGCCACCGGCCTGCCGAGGGAAGACTTCTGCCTGGCCTGTTTTGACGGCAATTATCCGATAAAACCGGATACCTCTTTTACAAAAAATGCCCTCAGCGGCTGCGGATGTTAACTGGTGGCTGTCCGGAAATGAGATTTTTTGTTCAAATTCAAGTTCAAGGAGTCGTCTGGAAATAAGTTGAACAATGACGAGTCGGGAAGAATGACTGAAATTATTATAGATTCCTACTTATGCAGCGGATGCGAAACCTGTGCCCAGATGTGCCCGGATGTATTTCGCGTCGACCCGGTAACGGAAAAGGCGGAACTGCTGGACATCGCGCCTGTGCTTACCGATGAGATATACCTGACAGCAGCATTCTGCCCGGAGAAGTGCATCGAAATCATTGAGTAACTTAGGATTCAAGCAAAAATTACAGAACAGCCCTGCTGTATCTTCCACTCGTCCACCATCCATTTCTTTTCAATCCCGTCTATGTGGTGTATTTCGTGCTTAGGGTGCAAGCAAAAATAACTTCACATTTTGAGTAGACACTGCAACATATCTTCGGCCGATCTTCAATCGCGAAATCCTCAACGTAGCCCTGCTACGCCTGCGGTTTCACTCAATCAGATCGACCAAATATATGTCACATTGTCTACACATTTCTACGAAGTTATTTTTGATTGAACCCTTAC
>WFRY01000203.1 GCA_015486315.1 Desulfobulbaceae bacterium | reverse complement strand
TTCCCGCTAACAGCATGCGGGAATGACGGTATTCTCGTGAGACAAGTAATTAAATCGTCATCCCCGAGTGTTTTTATCGGGGATCCATTGTTACGATTAAAATAAACGCCGGGGCACCTGACTGCACTGCTGAATAGTTACGTTTTTTCAAGGCGGACCTCATTTCCTAAAATCGGGGACAGGGGGGCGTCAATTCAAACACCTCAAAAGGGAGGAAGTTTATGTTTATCAAATCCAACAAGTTGCTGGCAAGCATGGCCATTGCCGGTCTGGCGATGGCACTCGGAGCAACAGGTGCTTTGGCAAAAAAGCCAAACATCATTCTGATGCTCTCAGATGACACCGGTGTCGGTGATCTCGGTGTCTACGGCGGCGGTGAAGGACGCGGTATGCCGACACCCGAACTGGACAAAATGGCCGATGAGGGTATTCAGTTCTGGACTGCCTACGGGCAGCCGAGCTGTACCCCGGGTCGGGCAGCAGTTCAGACAGGACGATTTCCACTGCGCAGCGGTATGACCACAGTTGCCTTCCAGGGGCAACCGGGCGGCCTACCCCATGCCGAGTGGACGATCGCTTCAGTACTCAACAAAGAGGCGGATTACAACACCGTCTTTATCGGCAAATGGCATCTCGGCGAGTCCGACTATGCCTATCCGATCAACCAGGGCTATGATGAGATGTACAATGTAACGCTCTATCACCTCAATGCCTATACCTACTGTTCGCCGACCTGGAACCCGACCATGAGTCAGAAAACGCTCGACATGTTCCGCACGGTGACCAAAGGTGTCCTTGCAGGAAAAGCCGACAAAGATGGTAAAATCGCTCAGGCCAATACAGTTATAGAGGGCAAAGATGTCTGGGAGCATATCAGTGAACTTGATACTTTGAGTCAAAAAGCAGCACTTGACTATATCGAAAAACATGCGCATGACGAAAAACCGTTTTTCATGTCGTTGAACTGGGCCAAGAACCACCAGCCCAACCTGCCTGCTGCAGAGTTCAAAGGTAAATCTCCCGGTAAAACCAAGTATTCCGACGCCGTTGTCGAGATGGATACCCGCAGCGGCCGCGTGTTGGAGAAACTACGTGAACTCGGTATCGATAAAGATACGCTGGTCGTCTATACCGTTGATAACGGTGCCTGGCAGGATGTCTATCCTGATTCCGGTTATACCCAGTTCAGGGGCACCAAGGGAACCGATAGAGAGGGCGGCAGTCGGGTACCCATGATCGCCTGGTGGCCGGGACATATCCCCGCGGGGCAACGGTCGCATGCCATTATCGGCGGCATAGATATGATGGCCACATTTGCAGCAGTTGCAGGCGTAGAACTGCCCAAGGTAGATAGGGACGGCGTACCTATCTATTTTGACAGCATCAACCAGCTGCCGGTCATGATGGGGCAAGAGAAACAGGTGCGTGAGAAATGGTTCTACTTCACTGAGCAGGAGCTGGCTCCTGGTGCTATCAGAGAGGGCCGTTTCAAATTTGTCTTTAACCTCAGAGGTGACGACGGTGCCTATACAGGTGGACTCTCTGTCAGTACAAACCGAGGGTGGAAAGGACCTGCAAGTTATGTAGCGACTGTACCTGAGATCTATGACCTCTGGCAAGATCCGCAAGAGCGTTATGATATTTTCATGACCAACTTTACAGAGAAAACATGGGCTACTCCACAGGCATTGGGAGATGTTAAAAATCTTATCAAGAATTTTGTACAGTATCCTCCTCGTCCGCTACAGTCAGAAGCTGTAGATATGCCTTACACGATTGATGAGTTTTTGGGAGACCTTAAAGCCGGAAAATACGGCAAAAAGAAGTAATTCATCATCATTACCCCCCCCGGCTATGCCGGGGGGCATAAGTTTTCCTGTCTTTTGCCCGTTTTCAGAGGTACGGAAAGGAACGTATAACCAGGTTATGCTATCATTCCATCCCCCTGAAAACGAACAAAAATACAGCGCAACATGCACAACTATTTCTACCTGATATCATAGGAATGACGGCAGCAAATATTACCAGGAGATAAGATGACCAATCTGGAGCAGATACAACAACTCAAAAAGGAGATGTCAAACTATATCATCGGCCAGGATGAGATCATCGAGAGATTGATCATCGGGATTTTATGCAACGGAAATCTCCTGGTGGAGGGCTTGCCCGGACTGGGAAAAACCAGGGCGATTCGGGCCATGGCGTCACTGATGGAGGCGGATTTTTCCCGTATCCAGTTTACTCCTGATATGCTCCCATCCGACGTGACCGGTGCCCAGATGATGTATAAGGATGGCGAAGACTACAGGTTCCGTTTTGAAGAGGGGCCGATTTTCGGTAACATCATCCTTGCCGACGAGATCAACCGGGCTCCGGCCAAGGTACAGTCGGCAATGCTTGAGGCCATGGAAGAGCGGCAGGTAACAGTGGCCGGCAAGACCTATCCGCTGCCAAAACTCTTCCTGGTCATGGCGACCCAGAATCCCATTGAGCAGGAGGGCACCTATCCGCTTCCTGAAGCCCAGATGGATCGTTTCATGATGATGATTGAGATCGGCTATCTGGACAAGAAGTCGGAAATCGAAATGATCAACATATCACATAATAAAATAGGTTCGCTGGGTCTGGATAAATTTGATGAAAATCTCATCTTTGCCTCGCGTGAAGAGGTTGCGGGGGTTTCGGTCAGCGAGGCGATCCGGCAGTATGTGGTTGATATTGTTTTTTCGACACGATATCCGGACAAACTGGACAAGGACCTGGCAGCCTGGATCGTGATCGGAGCAAGCCCCAGGGGAACGCTTGCGCTCATAGAGACATCCAGGAGTCACGCCTGGCTCCGGGGACAGAAGGCCGTAACTCCCGATGATGTCAAAGCGGTGGCCCATGATGTTCTCAGGCACCGCATCACGACCTCCTATGCCGCCCAGGCACAAAAGGTCGGCAAGGATCAGATTATTGATAGAATTATTGAACTCGTGGCAGTCAGTGTCTGATGACGATGGACTTCACACAAAAAACGGCTGATGAAAAGGGGATCTATGTCACCCTTGAGGAGCTCATTGTAGAGGGCAAAAAGGCAAAAGGCTTCAGTTTTCTGCCCTCACAGAGCATCCGTTCCATCCTTGCCGGTGCCCATGACTCCAAGCTCAGGGGGCAGGGCATGGATTTTGAAGAGCTCAAGCCCTATGTACAGGGAGATAATGTCCACGATATTGACTGGAGAACCACCCAGCGGACCGGCAAGGCGCATGTCCGCATCTACAACGAGGAAAAAGAGCGCAATGTCTGGCTGATTATTTCCCAGCGTAACTGTATGTTTTTCGGCTCTTCCGGAATGTTCAAATCCGTTGTTGCCGCCTATGTCGGTGCCCTGGCCCTCTACCGAGGGCTGCAACAGGGAGATAAGGTCGGAGCGGTTGTCTTTAATGACGAAAAGGTTGAACTCTTTCCGCCCCGGAGAAGTGAAGCAAACATCGTCCTGATCCTTGATGAGATCACCCGGCAGAACAGAGCCCTCAAAGCTGATGCGGCCATGGATGTGCCCGGGAAAATCAACGAGGCGCTTGCAATGGTTGCCGGTCTCAGTAAACATGATGATCTGCTGGTGCTGATCGGCGACAGTTCCGGGCTTGATGAAGACTCCATCAGGATAATCTCCGACATCAACGCCCATAATGATATCATTGCCGTCAATATCAGTGACCCTCTGGAACGAGTGATGCAGGAAAACGGTTTTCTTCTCTTCAGCGATGGCAGCAACTATCTTGATATCAACACATCCCTTGTCCGGTTCCAGAAGAGATACAAAACACTGCATCATAAACGGCTGGAATATATCTCCCGGTTGTCACAGTCCCACGCTATTCCGGTTCTGGAGGTTTCCACGGATCAGGATGTGCTCGAACAGATTCAGATGCAGCTTGGCAACGCGCGGGCACATGCACACCAGAGAGTTGCGTTATGAAGTCGGTAAATATCTTTGCACATTTTCACGATATCATCACCCCGCCTCCGGTGTCGATGATGCCGCAGACCATCGGTTATCTGCTGCTTGTGTTCCTGCTCCTCTCCATGCTCTTTCCGTTTGCTCTCTACCTGCGCAAGAGATATCTGCGCAACATCTACAGAGGCCAGGCCATTGAAGAACTGCGCCGGATTGAGAAGATCGCCGATCCGTACCAACAACTCAGGGAACTGCTGGAGCTGCTCAAAAGAACCGCAATCTCGGCCTACACACGCGCTGCGGTCGCGGATCTCGGCGGCAGCTCGTGGTGGCGGTTTCTCCAGGAAAAAAGCGGTATCACTTTGGACAGGCAGCTGCAGGAATACTGTGAAAATATCTATCTTGATGAAACCGCATTAACTCCTGCCAATAACCGACAGGTGGCTGCGTATGTGCGCCGCTGGATCCGCAGACATAAAGGTGTTGCCATTGATTGAGTTTGCCCATTTTAACCTGGTTTACCTGCTCATAGGCCCGGTGGTCATCTACCTGCTGCCCGTTGTCTATCTCTCCAGAAGGGTTGCACTCAGGGTACCGTTTATAGGAAACCTGGCCAAGGCCTCCGGTGAAAAGACAACCAGGAAACAGGCCTATTCAAAGGCATCCAGGTGGCAGATCCTTGTTGCCTGCCTCGTCTGGGCACTGGTGGTGGCAGCCTTGATGAAGCCGGTGTATATCGGCCAACCCATCACCAAAACCATCTCCCAGAGAGACTTGATCATTGCTGTTGATCTCTCCGATTCAATGAAGACCAGGGATATGCTGGATGGTCACGGTAACAAAATCTCCCGTATCGAGGCTGTCAAAGAGGTGCTGAAAAAATTTCTCCGGGATCGCAAAGGAGAAAAGATCGCCCTGATCGTTTTTGGGAGCAGCGCCTTTCTCCAGGCGCCCTTTACCGATGACCTTGATACGCTGGAAGCAATGCTTGACCAGATGCAGGTCTCCATGGCAGGGCCGCAGACGGCCATCGGCGATGCCATCAGCCTGGGCGTTAAGCTGTTGAACAAGGTCAAGACCCGGGATCGACTGATTATCCTGCTCACCGACGGTACCGACACCTCATCCAAAATCCCACCCAAAAAAGCCGCAATCCTGGCCTCGGAAAACAAAATAGAGATCATCACCATCGCCTTTGGCAGCGAACAGTACAGGGGTAAGTACCCTATCGATACCCAAACGCTTCGATTTATTGCTAAACATACCCATGGCAGATACTTTTATGCCCGGGATAAACAATCCCTTACCGGGATCACCGATGAGATCAACAAGCTCAAACCCAGAGAAGTCAAAAAACTCTCCTATCGTCCCACCCGGGATCTCTTTATCTACCCGGCGGCATTGGCTCTGTTGATCCTGGTGCTGCAGTCCATTCTGCTGTTACTGCGCCAAAGATCTGCGCCAGGGAGTTTTTCATGAAAATAATGCGACCAGACGGGTGTTATCTACCTTTCATGCCTTGTTGTGGTCAGCGGCTTCTGCCATGGGTGTCAGGATGAGTCATTTTGCTTTTATCCATCCCTGGCTGCTGCTTCTGTTCATCCCGATTGCCTGGTTCATCCACTGGATGAGCGGGCGGCAGAATGACAGCAGAAAATGGGCAAAGCTCATCGATAAACGCTTCCTGCCGTACCTGCTTATCCAGAGCCGCCAGGGGCGGGCCATGTATCCACCATTCTATCTGATCGCCGCAGTAATGCTGCTGCTGGCACTGGTTTTGGCAGGCCCATCCTTTACGCATAAAAAATCGCCTTTTAAAAACGACCATGCCAAGGTGGCATTCGTCATTAAGAACACCCCGAGCATGATGGCAGCCGATATTCAGCCGAACCGTCTGCAACGAGCCATATTCAAGCTGACCGACCTGCTCAAGCTGAGACCCAAACTGCAGTCATCACTCATCGCCTACAGCGGCAGTGCCAATCTTGCCCTGCCCCTGACCCGCGACAGCACAATCGTCCTCAGTTTTGCCCAGGTGCTGGAGCCCGGTGTGATGCCGGTTATCGGGGATGATCTCGCGAATGCTGTGGCTCTGGCTGCCGACTCGCTCAAGGGGGCGGGAAGTGTTGTCGTCTTTGCTGATGCCATCAGTAAAAAACAGATCGACCTGATCAAAAAAAATAATCTTCTTAAAGATTCCAAGATCATCTTTGTCGCCATGATGCCGAACCCTGTAGTGGATCACGACAAATACCGTTATGCCGGACGGCAACTGAATGCTGATCTCATTTATTTCTCTAAAAAAAATGACGATGATGTACAGAAGCTTTCAGCGGAAATTTCGCATAATTTTAAAAATATCGAAGCAAAAAACGCCCCACGTAATAATGACGGCTACTATCTGCTCTATCTCGTGGCGCTCATTATGCTGCTCTGGTTCCGCAAAGGCTTTCTGGCCGAGGCCTGGAGGGTGTCGTGAAAAATTTTCTGTTCAAGACATTGCTCGGCAAACTCTATATCATCCCCCTGTTGACGCTGGTCGCCATTATTGCCTGGTATTTCTGCTCGTACAGTGGAGATTTTCGTTCGCTCTGGCTGACCAATAACCAGGACGGCTATCTGCAGTACAAGAAAAAGGCATATAAAAAAGCAGCGCTGCTCTTTACGGACAAGGCATGGAAAGCGGCAAGCTTCTACCGTGATCATAAATTTGCCAGGGCGGCAAAGCTCTACAAGGATGTA